>NZ_DATNPA010000376.1:0-7072 GCF_036703385.1 Allocoleopsis sp.
TCAAAATCAGCTATTTTTTGCAAATCTAGACCTAATCTCTGGCAAAGTTCATAAAAATTTAGATAATCAACGGCTCTACCATTAAGAAAGCCCCAGACAGTGGATCTAGATAGTTGTAAATCCTTAGCTAGGTCTATTTGCCGAGCAAAACCATTCCGCTTGAGAGCTGATTTAACCTGTTCGATGTACTGTGGGGAAACCTTTAGCGATCGCGACATAACTCATCACTGAGCGAATCTGCCATGCATCATAACCTTGATGCCCACTTCACTTAGGCAAATAAGTACTAAGTCAGCAATAAGTCAGTCATCAGCTATACCTTTATAAAAGCTCTAAACTCTGCCTTTGAAAGCGGAGCTTTGGTGAGAAAATCGATAAAAGCCTAAAAATCTCAAACTCGCTTGTACCTTCCCGTCCTTAATTCCAGTCTTTAAAATGACCATTGAAGTTGATTACCGTTTCCCTCCCGGTGTTGATGCCCAAAAGCAAGCCAAAGTCATTGCAGTTGGGCAAACAGTTGGTACCTGGGATGCACGTTTTGCCCATCGAGAGGAGATGTTGCGATCGCATCTGGGTGAGTTCGTCAGCGGTATTACTCAACCTGATGGTTCCAGCATTGCCACGATCCGTTTTCCCGAAGCCAATGTAGAGAACGATATCCCCAGTCTCCTAACCATGATTTTTGGCAAATACTCGATGGCAGGGGCGGCAAAAGTCATGGCGGTGCGTCTCCCAGAACACTACGGCAGGCGTCCCAAAGTCGGCATTACAGGAATTCGGGAACGGTTGGGAGTGTGCGATCGCCCTTTAATTATGGCGATTTTCAAGCCAGCACTGGGACTTTCTGCCGATGACCATGCAGCAATTTTGCAAGAGGTGGCGAGTGTGGGGCTGGACATTATTAAAGATGATGAGATTATGGGAGACTTGGAGGTTGCCCCAACACTGAAACGGCTGGAAGCTTGCCGCCAGGTACTCGATGAGGTGAAGCAGCAAACAGGGCGCACCGTACTTTATGCCGTGAATGTGACGGGTGCAGCGGACAAGTTAATTGAGAAAGCGCGTCTTTTGGTGCGAGAGGGGGCAAACGCCTTACTACTCAACGTCCTAACCTACGGATTCTCAGTACTGGATGCCCTAGCCTCTGACTCAGAGATTAACGTGCCGATTTTTGCCCATCCCGCCTTAGCGGGGGCTTTGTGTGCTGCCCCCGACTACGGTATGGCTTACTCGGTGGTGTTGGGAACGCTGATGGGGCATTGTGGAGCGGATGCGGTGCTGTATCCTGCCCATTACGGGAGTTTGCCGTTTGACGCACAAGAGGAAGGGCGAATTCGAGATAATTTGCGATCGCGTAATGTCTTTCCCGTTCCGTCTGCGGGCATTCATCCCGGTATTGTACCCAAGGCATTGGCAGATTACGGTCAGAATGTGATTCTCAATGCAGGTACTGGAATTATGGATCATCCAGATGGGCCAGCAGCAGGGGTAAAGGCGTTTTTTGAAGCATTGGAACGAGTTTCAGTTGGCAAACCCTTCAATCTTGAGACTGTTCCTGAAGGGGCACTGCGACAAGCTTTGCAAAAATGGGGATAAAGAATGCCCCCTAAATCCACCTCAAAAAGGGGGACTTATGAGTTGATTCTCCCCCCTTTTTAAGGGGGGCTGGGGGGGATCAAAGGGTTTGAAAACACCCCCTAGAGGGGCGAAAATCTACTTTTGCCAGAGGTCTGCTGTTCACTGGCTCCTAGTCCCTAGAAGAATAGCCTACCAAATTGGGTAAACTCGGAAATGTACCTCAGACACAGGCGCAAGAGTTATCTTTTGCCGAGAACATCGATTCAGTTTTGAAGCTATGGCAGGACACAGTAAATGGGCGAATATTAAGCGTCAGAAAGCGAGAGTGGATGCAGTAAAGGGGAAAACCTTTGCTAAACTCTCACGGGAAATTATTGTTGCGGCTCGCATGGGTGTCCCCGATCCGGAAGGTAATTTCCGACTGCGTACCGCTATTGATAAAGCAAAGGCGGCTGGAATTCCTAATGACAATATTGATCGTGCGATCGCTAAAGGCTCTGGGCAACTGGGCAACGATAACGATAATCTCGAAGAAATTCGCTACGAAGGTTATGGCTCTGGCGGTGTCGCCATTTTGATTGAAGCGCTGACAGATAATCGCAATCGCACGGCGGCTGATTTGCGGGCGGCGTTCACCAAAAATGGGGGTAATCTCGGTGAGACAGGTTGTGTCTCCTGGATGTTTGAGCAAAAGGGCGTGGTTATTCTAGCTGGTGCTGTGGCGGAAGAGCAGCTGTTGGAAGCGTCTTTGGAGGGGGGTGCACAGACGTATGAGCTATCTGAGGAGGAGGAGGACACCCCGCTAGCAGAGGTGTTTACCGAAGTCAGCAATCTGGAAACCCTGAATCAAACCTTGAAGGAAAAAGGCTTGCCGGTGCGTGAAGCCGAGTTGCGTTGGATTCCGAGTAATACGATAGAAGTGACTGATCCAGATTTAGCGCGATCGCTTCTCAAGTTGATGGATGCTCTAGAAGATTTGGACGATGTGCAAAGTGTGACGGCAAACTTTGAGATGGCAGATGAGTTGATGTCACTGACGATGGTGTAGCGCCTAGAATACAAAAACCTAAGAGCTTTCCTCTACACAGTGGGTTCATCTTGGTTCCCACTCGTTGGAGGAAATTTTTCTTTTTTTGAAATTTTCACAAAGATAGATCGTTTATCTACCACTTTGGCCTCTGCTAGTCGAGATAAAACGGTCATCATTTGGAATTTAAGGTCTAGTAAAGTTGGCAATGCGTTGATTCGGGACTTGTCATTGGATGAATTACTGACAAACAGTTGTGCCTGGATCAGAAATTACTTACAGAATAGTCCAACCTTAGACCCAAGCGATCGCGCTCTATATAATGGAATTAACCACTAGAGGATTAATGATGGCATTCAGAAAATTTACCCAATTGGTTGTTGCATTGGTGCTTGGGTTGGTACTTAGTCTGAGTAGCTATCCCGCTCACTCCCAGGAATTTCTCTCTTTTGAAAATTGCTTCCAATAAATCAATAATTACCCTAGAAAGAAAAACTTGAATAGATACAGTGAACGGCAAATTTATTGCATGTTTGTGGTCGAGTTGATCGATGGGGCGTTAAGGTAGATAAAGAGTACTACAATGCAGAACTCTTTGCTGTCATCATAAATGCTCTTAGAGATAAGGGTGATAAGAAGGATAACAGACTTACCTATAAACAAATCACCCATAGATTTCCAGGTAATACATTAAATCAACTAATTAATGAATCGATTGATGAAGCAGAGAGAGAGTCGCTTTTATCCCAGTCCGTTCCATTTCAAGTGGCAGCAGCTAGGATTATCTTAGATAGATCCCCATCATCTTCTGCTTTGGTGCAAGGGCCTGGTAAGGCTAGTGGAGGAACAGTCGTGTATAAAGTCTCTACTAAGGTCAGTAGAAGACCCAGACTAACATTTCTGACACACTAAGAAAACGGAGTGAGTTTAGCAGATTTAACTCTAGATTCACTCATGCAGAATGCTTGTACTTTGGGAGGGAATTATCTGAAGTACAACTCTGAGGTAGAAGAGGGCGATAAGCATCTCTGCGACGGGATTGGTACTCAAAAGTAGCAGGGGTGAGAGATACACCCTTGTAGGCGCACGGCATACCCATCGGTGTCAATTTAAGCCCTGGCGAATGGGTTGATGGAGACATTAGAAGACTTGGAGGAGTTGCAAAATGCCATAGCGAGTTTTGAGATAGCAGAGGACTTAAGGTGGTTGAGCTGGGTGCAAGAGTAGAGACTACAGACATAGAAAATTCATAGGTTTGACATAATCCTGTCATGTCTTCATTGGATAGTTATCTTGTTGGTTCATTGATACGGAAATCTCCAATGAAAAAGGTTGCTACCGCTTTAGCCCTCGCTTTCGCCTTTGCGGCTCCGATGGCTTTCTCTACCTCAGGTGTTCAGGCTAGTCCGGTTAAATCCGAAACTCACATGACTAAAACTGTAAATGGTACACCTACCATTAAACAGCATCAAGGTGTTAAAGCCACAAAGAAGAGGGTAAAGCATACAACACGCCGCAAACACCCTACGACCAGTTCAAAAATGAAAAAGTAAGTTAGTTACAGAGAACCTTTTCAAAAATTTTCTGAGCAAAGCCTAATTAATTTTCCCCCGCTATTAGAAAAGCGGGGTTATTTTTTGTTGAGCAATCCTGTGAATGTATTGAAAAAATGAAGCGAGAGCATCAACATCGGAAGAGAAGATAAAGTGCGATCGCGCTAAATGTACAAATACAATTAAGTGCGATCGCTCCTCAAGCTGATAGATGCTTTGGAAGACTTGGACGATCGGCAAAGTGTTACCGCCAACTTCGAGATCGCAGAGGAGTTGATGTCGCTGACGATAATGTAACGGCTGGAATACTGAGTACACCACAGGTAGGGTCACGATATATCGTGCCCTTAAACGATTTGTATTGCCTTGAATTGAAAAACGCTATAGTCTTAGACAAAGTAGCCATCGCCCTTGACGTTTCATCTTTCCAAAGGCAGATTATATTCATCGTCTTAACCAGGGTTGAGACGCTTTGTTCTGAGTTTTGTGCAACTGCCTGAAAATGAAAAATTTGTTTGATGCCTTCATCTCCTACGGGAGAGCAGATAGTAAAGCGTTTGCTACAAAACTTTATGCCTGCTTGCTGAAACAAGGGTTAAAAGTCTGGTTTGACCAAAATGATATTCCCCTTGGGGTCGATTTTCAAAACCAAATTGATGATGGCATCGAGAAGGCGCATAACTTCTTATTTATCATTGCACCACATTCGATTAATTCGCCCTATTGTGGCAAAGAAATTGAGCTAGCACTGAAGCGCAATAAACGAATTATTCCGCTGTTGCACGTTGAGCAAATTAATCAGGAAACTTGGCAGCAGAGAAATCCTAAGGGTACCCCTGAAGATTGGGAAGCGTATAAAGCGAAAGGACTACATGAGAGCTATCAGAACATGCACCCAGTGATCGGTAAGATTAACTGGGTTTACTTTCGTGAGGGAATGGATGACTTTGAGCAGTCGTTGGCGGGACTCCTAGAGATTGTTGAGCGCCAAAAAACCTATGTCTATCAACACACGTACTTTTTAGATAAAGCGCTGGAGTGGCAACGCAATCAGCAGCAGTCTCGCTATTTGCTCGTTGGGGAAGAATGCCAGCAGGCTCAAGCGTGGCTCAAGGTTCAATTCAAGGATGAGCAACCTCCTTGTGTTCCAACTGATGAGCATTGTGAGTTTATTACCGAGAGTATCAAGAGTGCCAATAACTTGATGACTCAGGTGTTTCTCTCCCATGCTGAGGAAGATATAGCCGTTACAGAAAAAATTCGCAGAACCTTAATCCGACACGGCTTCACAGTCTGGACGAACCGGACGGATATCAAAACTGGGACGGAGTTTCAGCAAGTCATCAACCGGGGTATTGAAGAAGCCGACAATCTGGTTTATTTAATTTCGCCAAACTCCTTGAAATCACAGTATTGCCAACAAGAAATTGCCTATGCTAGCAAACTGAACAAACACATTATTCCTGTACTGATTGAGCCAACGGATTTAGATGATATCCCGCCAGAGCAGCGATCGCTTCAGTTTATTGACTTCACTGTACATGACGATGAAACCCAGTATCGCACAGTAGCGGACAAGCTTCTGAATGTTCTGAAGGAAGAGGCTTGGTACTACGAGCTGCATAAAATTTTACTGGTTAAAGCGCTGAAATGGGATCGAAAAGACCAACCGAAGACGCTGTTACTCAAAGGCAGTGAGTTGGCAAAAGCCCAAAACTGGCTAAAGCAGAGCGAACAAAGCCACAAGCAGACTGCCGCTACCAGTTTGCACAAGGCATTTATCGCCGCTAGTGAGGAGATGAATCAGTTATTTGATGTTTTCATTTCCTATGGGCGAGCTGATAGTTTAAATTTTGCGATTAAACTTCATGCTCGCTTAGTCGAACAAGGTTTAAATGTGTGGTTTGACAAAGAGGGCATCCCCCTAGGCGTAGACTATCAAAAGCAAATTGATGATGGAATTGAAAAAGCACATAACTTTCTGTTTGTTATTGCGCCACATTCGATCAATTCACCCTATTGCGGCAAAGAGATTGAGCTAGCCCTTAAACGCAACAAACGCATCATTCCGCTGTTGCATGTTGAGCAAATTACCCAGGAAACTTGGCAGCAAAGAAATCCTGTTGGTAAGGCTGAAGATTGGGAAGCGTATAAAGCCAAAGGGTTGCATACTAGCTTTCAGAATATGCACCCAGAAATCAGTAAGATTAATTGGGTCTACTTCCGTGAGGAGAAAGATGACTTTGAGGCATCGCTGACAGGACTCCTGGAACTGTGCGAACGGCAGCAGGAATATGTACAGCAGCACACTTACTTTTTAGCTAAAGCACTGGAATGGGAGCGACATCAGAAACAATCCCGCTATTTGCTGATTGGGGATGAACGAAAGCAGGCTGAGGCATGGCTAAATATTCGATTCAAAGATGAACAAGCCCCTTGTCTCCCTACTGACTTGCACAGCGAGTTCGTTACCGAGAGTATCAAGAATGGCAATAACCTGATGACTCAGGTATTCCTCGCCCATGCTGAAGAAGATTCACAGGTGATGGATAAAATTCGCAAAAGCTTGTGGCGGGAGTGCTTTACGGTTTGGACAAACAAAACCGATATTCAAACCGGAGAAGCGTTTGAGGATGCGATTGAGCGGGGCATCGAACAAGCAGATAATGTGGTTTACCTGCTTTCACCTAATTCCCTGAACTCCCAGTACTGCCAGCAGGAGTTAGAGTATGCCCTGTTGCTGAACAAGCGGATTATTCCCATATTGGTGCGAGAAACGCCCCCGGAGCGGATGCCGCCAGTGCTGCGGGGTTTGCACTATATCGACCTGACTGACAATGTTAGGGAAGAGGACTATCAGCTCGATGAAAGCCAACTGCTGAAGATTTTGCGACAGGATGCGCCGTACTATAAC
>NZ_DATNPA010000377.1:0-23159 GCF_036703385.1 Allocoleopsis sp.
AAAATTGGTACCAACATAAAAGCCCCTGACTTGAGTGACAGGGGTTTTTAAGCTGGCAAACAAAAGTTATGCTACCCGACACGATATAGTTTTAAGACTTACAAACTCAGTGAATTTTACAACGGTAGAATCAGATTTCCAACTTTTTAAGCAACGTTCAGAACAACGAGATTTCGTTTCACTGGGTAAGTCCTGATTTGTTACTCGACGGTGCGATCGCCTACCTACTGCAACAAACTACAGACAAGATTGGTTTTGCGTCAATGCTGAGGAAGTTTAGAACCTGGGCAAGCAATAGGTGCAACTTCCAAGTTGTGGGGTGTAACAGCCGGTGCAGAAGCGGTCAGGATTACCTCACCATGCGCACCAATTACCCACCCTTGGGCTTCCACAAGCTTCTTCGTTCCTGACTCTTCAGGTTGGACTACCTCAGCTGAACGATTCGCTGCTTGCTGCCTTAGTGGGCGCAAATCGTGCCAAACAGCATCACCTTTGAATGGCTCAGTAGGACTAGGGGGCAAACCACCGCTTCCAGTGACAATGAATTGACTCAATTTACCAGTTGTCGCTCCTCCACTTCCCGGACAGCTTTGCGCAATTTGCCCGGAAGCATCAACTACATTTGTAGGTAATTCCGCCAAACCCCGACTAGGGTCAACGCCGGGTGTGTTGATGTCTACCACACCATCTATACCGAACTCAGAACTAGCGGTGATATCACTGAGCGGAGTTAGTTGTTCGCCCAACTGAAGACCGAAGATTCCCTGCGTCGTGATTCTAATATTACCGCCCCGCCCCTTGAAAGCATTAGCGGTAATGTCACTATTTTCTTTGGGGACAGCAACAATCAAGTTGGCATTTATCGTCATGTTGCCACCATCTCCTCCCGCTCGTGCAGTACCAGCTGTCGTGGATATCGTACTGCCACGACGTAACAACAATAAGTCCTGTACGTTAAGTCTAATATCCCCACCATTACCGGAAGCGGTAGAAGCAGAAATTTGTGCACCATCCTCAAGTGTTACTCGGTCTGCATTCACCAACAAATTACCTGCCTTTTGTGAACCTTGAGAGTTAACAAATAGACCGCTGGCTACCCTTCCATCAGGAGATGTGCCAACTAGCTCAACCTTACTGGAGTTGACTGTGATGGTGCCTCCCACACCCTGACCCGTCGTTGCTGCCCCAATCCGCGAGCCATCTCGAATACTCAGTTGAGGGGTAGTAATCGTTAAATTGCCCCCATTTCCCGCACCGAGAGTATCCGCGGAAATTACAGCCCCCTTCTCAACATTTAGTCTGCCTGTAGTCACCGTCAAGTCACCTGCATCCCCAGAGCCAAGGGTCGCAGTTGCCAAACCCCCTTTACCTTGCAAGTTTACTGACTGGGTGGCGTTGACTGTTAAGATACCACTATTATCACTGCTGTCTTGGAGTGCAGATGTAGAGGCTCCGGCTCCATCTCGAATCGTTAACCGCCCAGTCTCAATTGTTAAATCTCCAGCTTTTCCACTGCCGCTAGTGGATGTCAACACACCCGTGGGTAGTTGTGCTAGGGTAAGCGCTGTACTTAAGCTGGGGTCGATGGTAAATGAGCCGGGTTGGTTACCAATCAGTTCCACTGACTCAGCGTTTTTAATTGTTAAATTGCCTCCATTCCCAGTACTATCAGGTAAAGCCGCCGTTGAAATTCCAGTCGTAACAGTTGACCCAGGCTGATTGTTTTGAACAATTAATTGGCGGGTATTAATAGTTATGTTTCCAGCATTGCCCGTTCCAGAAGTATTGGTACCTAAACTACCCCCATTGAGCAGTGAAAGCGAATCGGAAGTTACTTCTACATTTCCTCCCTGCTCACCACCAAAGCCATCAGTAACGCTTAAGACTTTGGCATTTGTTAGGAAAATTGACGGAGCATTGAGGATGATATCACCTCCTACCCCTGAACCTAAGGTGACGCTGTTAATGTCATGATTATCCAAAGAAAGGGTGGTACCGCTCGACAGGGAGATTTTACCTCCAGTTGAGCCATTAGCGGAGATTTCACCTGCTCTCAGGTCACCCGTTGCTTGGAGTGAAATGTTTCCAGCGCCTAAAGCAGAGCTAGAGCTGATTCTGCCAACTGTGGTATTGATCGCACCACCACTAATTAAGGTAATATCGCCCCCATTGGAAGTAATCGAACGGGTCTGAATATCGCTCCTAGCCGACATAATCACCGTTAAAGGAGCGCGTACTGCTTGAGAGATATTACCTACAGTAATGCTACCTGCCCCAGTTGAAGTAGATGTAGGATTAGGTGTAAGTAAGAAAGCACGAGCTTGACCTGCAATCGTACCCTGACCTACAATTTGCCCACTATCATTGATGGCTCGTGCATCGTTTAATGTCCAACCTGAGTCTGTGGAAATTAGCCTGTTGAGGTCAGTCATCGTGCCGCTATTGAAGATGAAGGCGTGACGGTTATTATTAACATCTGAATAGCCAACTACCTGACCAGAATTGTTGATACCTGAGGCAAAACTACTATCTCCCAAAGTGCCGAGGTTTTGCATCGTGCCGCCGCTGTAGAGAAATGCGCGATAGTTATCACCGCCAATATTCGAGTAGCCAATCACCTGACCAAGATTATTGATACCTAAGGCTACACTTTCCTCACCCAGCGTACCAAGGTTTTGCAGTGTGCCACCGCTGTAGAGAAATGCGCGAGGGTTAAAGCTGCCGCCACCAATATCCGAATAACCTACTATCTGACCAGAATCATTGATACCAAAAGCAAAGCTGCTGCCTCCCAAAGTGCCGAGGTTTTGTATCGTACCGCCGCTGTAGAGAAAGGCACGATAGTTATTACCGCCAGTATTCGAGTAGCCAACCACCTGACCGGAGTTATTAATACTAAAGGCAGTAGTGGAATTCCCCCCCAGCGTACCCAGGTTTTGCATTGTGCCATTACTGTAGAGAAATGCGCTATCCCTACCTTGAAGATTAGTCGAACGACCCACGACCTGAGCGGAGTTATTAATGCCAAAGCCAAGCGTGGTATTGTCTTCAGGGAGACTACCCAAGTCAGTTATCGTGCCACCACTGTAGAGGAAAGCACGACTAGTGCCATTGTTATTAACCGAATCACCAACCACCTGACCGGAATTATTGATGCCTCTGGCGATGCTGAAATTATCTTCAGGGAGGGTGCCTAAGTCAGTGATGGAGTAGATAATTACACCAAAATTGGGCGGATTTTCTAGCTTGGTCAAACCAGCGCGCAAAATTAAGGCAGAACCACTCGTCAAAATTGGGATATCGGGGTCAGAACCAACTAGTGTTGTATCTGGCCCCGTAATTGTGATGCTCTCAGCTGTTATATTGCCAAAAGTTTCTACCTTCAGAGATGTACCGACGTAGTTCCCCAAATTCACATCAGAGTAGGAACTAATAATTGGGTCATACTCGGAAACAAATTGACCAGAACCACCAGACAGGTTGAGAACTTGAAACCGACCCACACTAGCAAAGTGAGCATCCCCAGAGATATTGCCATCACTGATAAGTGTGAGATTACCACCACTTTGAAAGGGTGTGCCTGGATGATTCAGTGCCAAAATATCGATGCCTTTGTTGCCCTGAATATAGAGGTTGCCCCCAGCTTTGGCAACAAAAGGATTGGTCAGACTATCCCGTATTCTCACTGTGTCTAGTGCTAGGAGATTTAAGTCTCCAGTTGTGTACAATTGACTTTCGACTAAATTCAGATTCCCACTAGCAGCTAATGTAGCGGTACCAGCTTTTAAATCTCGGACTTGTACATCCCCGGAAACGCCTAGAACAGTAACTGCACCTGTGGGGGCTATTAGTTGCCCGGTACTGGTAACTCTACCACCGACTAAAGCTAAATTTCTTCCCGGTTTGACTGCCAAATTTCCAGTATTAGTAATGGTTGCTGGCGGATTGGTTCCATATTGCAAACCAAGGGGAACATTGACAGTCAATAGGGGTGGAGTTTGGGGATTGGTGGCGCTAAAAGCAAAGCCATTGTTAAATACTAAAGAATCCGCTGTACTCGCCACAAACGAACCATTAATATCTAACGTGGCATTTTGCCCAAACACAATGCCATTGGGGTTAATCAGAAACAGGTTGGCGTTACCCAATACTCCTAGTGTCCCCCAAATATGGGAACGGTTATTTCCTGTCACCCGACTGAGGATATTTTCAATTCCAGAAGGATTAGCAAAATAAACTTGTTGTCCGTCACCAATATTGAATTGTGAGAAACTGTGAAATAGGTTTATTCCCCGCGCTGCGCCGCCATCAATCCGGTCAGCAGTCCGACCGCCAACATTTACATTAGGGGTAACGATGGAATTTTCTGCGCCTAAAGTACTATCGGGTACAATTTGTGCTAAAACGGACTTTCCTGAGAAGATGATTGCAAAGGAAAGCTCTGTTAATGCTCCTGCGATCGCAAAACATCCGGCTAACCTTAAACGCCCGTGCCCAACTTTTTTACTGTGAAGCATCTGCGGTTTTTAACATTGAATTAAGTTATTGTGCGAACAGTTGCCTACTGCAATCAGCCTTAGCCAGAATTGACTTTGCATCAATGCAGAGGAAGTTTAGAGTCTGGGCAAACAATAGGTGTTACCTGGAGGTTGTGGGGTGTAACGGTAGGTGCGGAAGCGGTGAGGATTACTTCGCCATTTGCCCCAAGCACCCACCCCTGAGTCTCTACCAGCTTCTTCGTTCCTGACTCTTCAGGTTGCACTCTTTGCACTGAGCGATTCGTCGCTTCCTGTTTCATCGGACGCAAATCGTGCCAAACTGCACTACCGTTGAATGGCTCACTGGGACTGGAAGGCAAACCGCCGCTTCCCGTCACAATGAATTTACTCAATTTACCTGTTGTCGCTCCCCCGCTTCCGGGACAACTTTGGGCAAGTTGCGTGGAAGGATCGACGACATTGGTCGGTAATTCTGCCACACCTCGACTGGGGTCAACATCGGGTGTATTGATTTCTACCACACCATCTATACCGAACTCAGAACTAGCGGTGATATCACTGAGTGGAGTTAGCTGTTCGCCCAACTGAAGACCAAATATTCCCTGTGTTGTGATGCTGATATTACCGCCCCGCCCTTCAAAGGCATTAGCGGTGATGTCACTATTTTCTTTAGGGACAGCAACAATCAAATCGGCATCTATCGTGATGTTACCGCCATTTCCTCCTGCCCTTGCAGTACCGGCTGTAGTAGATATTGTGCTGCCGCGACGTAACAATAATAAGTCCTGTACTTGTAATATAATATCCCCACCATTACCGGACTCGGTCACAGCCGTCAGTTTTCCTTGATTGTCAAGCAAAATGGATCGAGCCGAAACGTTTAGCGTACCAGCATTTCCCTGCGTTCCCTGTTTGTTTACAGTGATTTGAGAATTATCCAGTTTAATGGCATCGGCAACGTCAATCTCAACATTCCCGGCATTGCCTTGTCCGCGAGATAGAGCAGTAAGGATAGACCCTTCTGCTAAAGATAGAACTGGCGACTGGATATGGATATTACCTCCCTGACCCACTGCATCTGCGTTGACAGCCGTAGAAATCGAGCTATTAGAAAGGTAAACCGAGTCAACTCCACTTACAAAGATATTCCCCGCATCTCCTTGTCCGGAGGTGCTGGCACTGAGTTGAGCAGCATTAGTGAGGGAGAGCGATCGCGATCGAATTTCAATTTTCTCACCATTGCCTACTGCTCCTGATTCTACTGTGCTGCGAATTTGGCTTCCATTAGCCACAGAAACTGCATTCTCAGCTTGCACCAATATCCTGCCTGCATCTCCTCGTCCTCGCGTGCTAGCAAATAGTTGTGCCCTATTGCTCAGAGAAAACGACCCAGTTGTGATATCAATGTTGCCACCCTTACCCACCCCTCTAGCTTCTAGGCTGCTGAGAATAGCACTAGGTACTCCATTGTTTCCCTCTCCGTCAAGAGACACGGTATCGCCAGCAGTAATTCTTACATTACCTGCATCTCCCCGTCCAAAAGAACTGACAGCTAGTTGAGCACCATTGGTCATAGACAGTAATCTTGTGGCAATTTCAATCGTGCCACCATTACCCACACCTGAAGAACTCACTTGGCTGACTGCTGCACTAGAGAATTTATTAGTCCCTACCCCATCAAAAGAGACGATATCTCGAGCTGTAACCTTCATATCGCCGCCATTTCCCTGTCCAAATGTGCTGGAAAACAGGCGACCCCCATTGGTGACAGACAGCGACCCAGTCATGATATTGATAACGCCACCATTGCCCACTGCTCTAGGTGCCACACTGTTGGTAATAGCAGTGGAGAGTCTATGGCTCCCTACACCATCAATGGAGACAGTATTGGCGGCAGTAATATTCACATTGCCTACATTCCCCTGTCCAAAGGTGGCAAGACCGATTTGAGCGCCATTAGTCAGAGATAGAGAGTCGGTAGTGATGTTGAGGTTGCCTCCATTACCCGTTCCCCCCACTTGAACAGATATAGCAGTGGAAAAGCCATCACGTCCTACCCCATCCAGAGAAATCCTCTCGCGGGCAAGTATATTCACATTACCGCCATCCCCCTGTCCCTCAGTGTTGGCTTTTAGTAAAGCACCATTGGTCATCACAAGCGACTCGGAGGTGATATTGATATCACCTCCCTTACCCCTGCCTCTTCGCAACACGCTGTTGTCGATGCTGCCGCTACCTTCGACTGTTATTTCTCCTGTTGCATTAACATTAATATCTCCCGCCTTGGTGTCAGGCGAACCTAATCCGCGTCCTATCCCGCCTAGCAGACTACTTCCTCCCAATAGAGCCAAATTTCGGGAATTGACCGCAATACTACCGCCCCCTCCGGCGGTGACATCAACAAAAGCTCCATTCGTGAGCGATACATCTGTTCGCAGCAGGGTATCGGGAACACTCAAACGTAAGTCATTGTTATTAACACTCAACCCGACAATGCCACTACCTCCGACTGCCGTCAACTCCACTCGACCCCCAAGCGATTCCACATCTGCACCATCTAAACTAACTAAGCCACCCACAAGCGCTAAGGTTTCGCCATTGGGTACTCGGAGTCTTGACCTTTGCACCTGAATACTTCCAGCATTGCCCCCGTATTGCAAGCCAATCGGCACATTGATAGTTAGCAGAGGTGGGGTTTGAGGAGTGGTAGCACTGAATGCAAAGCCATTGTCAAATACCAAACTGTTCGCCGTACTCGCCACAAACGAACCTGCAATATCTAAACGAGCATTGGGGCCAAATACAATACCGTTAGGATTAATCAGAAACAGGTTGGCATTGCCTAATACTCCTAGCGTCCCCAGAATATTAGAAACGTTATTTCCTGTTACCCGACTGAGGATATTCTCAATTCCAGAAGGATTGAAAAAGTAAACTCGCTGTCCATCTCCGATGTTGAATTGTGAGAAACTATGAAACAGGTTGGTTCCTCGCGCTGCGCCCCCATCAATCCGGTCAGCCGTCTGACCCCCAACATTAACACTAGGAGTAACGATAGAATTTTGTGCGCCTAAAGTTGTATCAGATACAATTTGTGCTATAGCGGACTTTTCGGTGAAGGCGATCGCTAAGGAAACCTCTGTTAATGCTCCTGCGATCGCAAAACATCTGGCTAAACTTAAACACCTGTGCCAAACTTTTTTCCTGTAAACCATCTCAAGTTTTTAACCTTGGATTAAGTTATTGTGCATTAAATTGGCAGATGTATTCTTCCCTCTCGCCCATTATCACCCTGCCAGTTAGAGCTGATTCATCAAGGCTATTACGAGTGAAATGTCTTACTCTCGTGTCAATCCCCCTTAGCCCTGCCTTAAAAAGAGGGGAACTCATATTCGAGCTGTTGTAAATGCTTGAGAAAACGGTGTAACACTCGTTGAGTCAATGCTAGTCGATTGACAGCATAAACGGAGACTAGCGCAGAGGCAACTTAAGATTTGTAAAGCCCCTCAACAGTAAGTAGCCTGTTGAGGGGATTAGCACTTAGTCAAGCAACAACTCGTGTTTGGTTGTTTACTTAGACATAAGTGAAGGCAGAACTGGTCAGACTCAAGTTAGACACGTCTTGAACGACAGCGATGAGATCGTAAGAGCCGTTATTGTTGTAGTAGAGGGCGGTGTCGGCGGCATCGGTACCCCAGCCGTAGCTTCCAACACTGAAGGCGTAGTCACTGGCGCTACCATGCAACTGGATTTTGTCCCCCTCAGCCAAGTTAAAGTCATAGACGCTAGCTCTCTCGCCTAAGTTAGAACCAAGATAGAAGGCAGTGGATGAGTCTCCAAGGACAAAGGTGTCTGCCCCCGCACCACCTGTTAGTCCATCCATTTCACCAACACTAGCACCGTAGCCGTTGAGGAAGTCATTGCCTGCTCCACCATTGAGGAAGTCATTGCCACCTCCACCATAAAACTCGTCATTGCCATTTCCACCCGATAGGTAGTCATTGCCAACACCACCACGCAGTACATCGGCATATTGCGTGCCTGTAAGGTTAAACTGCTCAACATTGCTGTAACTGAGTAGAGTACTACCATCTAGGCGGCTGAGGACGGCATTAGCTCCGTTGAATCCCACATCGACGCCAGCACC
This sequence comes from Allocoleopsis sp., assembly GCF_036703385.1. Classification (NCBI taxonomy): domain Bacteria; kingdom Bacillati; phylum Cyanobacteriota; class Cyanophyceae; order Coleofasciculales; family Coleofasciculaceae; genus Allocoleopsis; species Allocoleopsis sp. The sequence continues at coordinate 8,647 of NZ_DATNPA010000377.1, forward strand.
ATTGTTCAACTGACTGTAGTCTGCAACTAGAGTGTCGGTGCCCACACCACCATCGACAGTACCCTTCGTATCAATGAGAAGATCGTCACCAGCACCTCCACTGAGGAAGTCATTGCCACCTCCACCACGCAGTACATCGGCATATTGCGTGCCTGTAAGGTTAAACTGCTCAACATTGCTGTAACTGAGTAGAGTACTACCATCTAGGCGGCTGAGGATGGCATTAGCTCCGTTGTATCCCACATCGACACCAGCACCATTGTTCAACTGGCTGTAGTCTGCAACGAGAGTGTCGGTGCCAGCACCACCATCGACAGTACCATTGGTATCAATGAGGCGATCGTCGCCTGTACCGCCAATCAGGGTATCGTTCCCGACTCCACCATATAGGGTGTCATTTCCTTCTCCACCATCAAGCAAATCATTGCCGGATTGACCATAGAGAACATCGTTCCCAGTACCTCCATTGAGGGTGTCATTCCCATCCTTCAAATAGTACGACTTATAATATTCTGCGTAGGGTGAGTTTTGGTCGTAACCCCCATATAGGATGTCATCTCCCTCCCCACCATTGAGAAAATCATTGCCCGATTCACCATAGATAAGATCGTTCCCCGCACCGCCACTGATGATGTCATTCCCATCATTTCCATAGTCCAACTCATATTTTGCGTAAAATGGATTTTGGTTGGTACCCCCAAATATAGTGTCGTTTCCATCCCCACCTTGAATGACATCATCGCCATAGTAGCCAAAAACTTGGTCGTCGCCTCCGTTAGCCTTAATATTATCGTTGGCAAACGAGCCTGAGAGGTTCTCTATCCCAGAGACATTGTTATTTCCTATGATTGGAGTCTTAGCAAATGTACCGATTGTTGAGCCTTGAATCAAGTCTTGTACTAATCCTTGAAATTGTTGATCGGTGATGCCGACATCAGTATAGTTATTGGCAATAAAGGCAATATTTTGGAATTGTTCAGTTGCCGTATTGCGGCGAACAGACAACATGACTCCACCTTGTACCCCAGAAACCAAATCGACCTGATAAAAATAATTTGGATCGGGTAATCGTGGCAACATAATGTTATCAAGACCAATCTGAAAATCATTAATCTTGATAGTATCTCTCGCCCCTTGTGAAAAAACTGTACCCCAATTAGAAGTACCAAATTGTTTAATGGATTGGTTTGCTCTTTCTTCCTGGCTGTGGATCTGATTTTGCAAGTCTTCCTGGTCTAAATAAGCACCAACACCCGTTTGAGCAACTGAAGTCAAAAAGGCTGCTCCTGCACCAACGACAGGTATTGCACCAACAACCGCACCTAAGGCATTAAAGCCCACATCCATGCCCAATCGTTTCCAATCAGGCCCTTGATTTTCAGGCAATGTAATCGCATTGACAAAATTACCTAGTTTGGCAACATTAAAGTCAAAACCAAGATTGATATCACCTTTGATATCTAAAACGAATGTATCTGCACCCTGACCTCCATAAAGTTGCTTGGTTGCACCTTGAGTATCAGCGACTGCATACAGATAGTCATCTCCGGCTCCCCCACTCAAGGTATCAGAACCCATGACATCAAATAATTGATCGTTGCCCGCACCTCCTTCTAGGAAGTCATTGCCACTACCGCCATCGAGGATGTCATTGCCATTGCCACCATCAATGATGTCATTATTACCAAGACCATAGAAGGTGTCATTACCATTTTGACCAACCAGGAAATCTTGGTAATCAGTTGCTGTGAAATTGAACGCTTCAATCCCATCGTGAGTGAGAATAACGCTGCCATTATCGCGACGTCTGACGGTGTTTTCTCCGTTCCATCCTAAATGAACCCCGTATGGAACATTGCTGGTGTAATAGTTTGCTGTTAATGTATCAGTGCCAGAACCCCCTGAAAAAACACCTTTTTGTCCAAATAGAGCATCATTTCCTGCTCCACCACTCAGGGTAACATCTAGCATCCCGCCATCAAGAATGTCATCGTATTGAGTCCCTGTGACATTTAACGCGTCAATCGAGTCGAATTGAAGAAGGTTACTGCCAACAGAATCAAGCCGATCAATTCTCATGAAAGTCGGACTAGGATTTGCACTTAAGTGAATTCCAACACCATCATTCGATTGGCTATAGTTGGATATTAAGGTATCAGTACCCGAACCTCCTATAACTTGCGCCGCCTCTGTAGCGATAAAAACATCGTTACCTTGTTCACCGTAGAGATAATCGCCGGTTCCTCCATAAATGGTATCGTTTCCCTCTCGTCCCCAGATGGAATCAGCTTCTGATCCGCCAGCAAGGGTGTCGTTTCCAGAGGTGCCGAAGTAATTAGCCATGTAAGTTTTTCCTTGGTTAATCAACTTGTTCACTGACTTACACGGTGGGGTTTTGCAGGTTATGCACCGCTTGGGGAAAATATGACAAAAAAAGTTTTGGAGGGACACACAGCTAGCTGTATGTCCCTCCCCATCAGTGATGCGACCAAGTTGTAAAGTTGTATTAATCCGCTTGCATTTTCCTCCGTCTTACTATCGTGTCGGTTTGGTATATGCCTGATTGGTTGTGACTTGCTCAGCAGTGCAGCATGGGACAATCGGGTCTGAAGCGGAATTTCCCAAGTTAACTTGCTGTAGTAGATTAGCCCAAGCCGCTGCAATCGCAGAATCTTTCTGTTTACTCCCGCTAAGCTGCTCACCTAAAGTCGTTAGAGCGTCATGCCAGATACCCTTATGGGCAAAAAGGGCAGCTCGTTCCAACGGCGTTTTAGCCGCTTTGAGCTGACTCTCTAGCGCTGAATCTAAGGCAACCCGTTGCACTGAACCTCGGACAGAAACCGCAGCAGAGGGACTTTCTGGGTCGCAATAAATTGAAAACGTCCAGTTATAGCGTTTGCCAACTTCTAAGGAAGGTGCCGTAGAGGGTACAGAGAACTTGACGATACCAGCCGACGCTTCTGGCACGGTCAACTTCTGCGTATAAACTACATTATCTCCTGTATCCTGCAAGACAAACTCGACAGGAACTTGAGCCGTGAGTCGTTGGGGAATGTCAAACCAAAATGTAGGATGAGCCGAAACTGTTAACCCCCAAACAAAGTTCTTTGTGGTTCCTTTAGTAACGGGTACTAGCGGCGTAAGCGATTGGTAATTTTGGCATGGCCCCCGACCTGACCCTCCACGAGAACGACCACCGGGAGCACCTTGGTCTGGAGGAGGCGGTGCATCATAGATTAACGGTACACCATTGAGCTTATTGGTATTGACTTCAGGAGGTTGGGAGTCTCCCCGTTGGGAATAACTGGTCAAGGATGCGATCGCGATCGCACAGGCAAGTATCATGCGGTCAAGGCGTAACGTCATCTTAGTCATCGGTAATACCATTTCACTAACTACTTGCTACACGGCACAAACCTGCAATTCTTGAATTTACAAGTCTGTGATGTGTAAAGTTAATGTAAATTTGCATCCGAGATGGAACGATGAAAACCATATATTAATTGTCAGAAAACATTCCAACTAGAGAAAAAATACCTGGCTCTTAGAAAGATACTGTTGGCGAATCAGGGGTAACACTCCTCATGCCAAATAGCGAGTTATCAAGGCGGATTTGGTATCACTTAAACGAGAAAGCAACGATCGCATACGGAGATATATAGCGTTTCTCGGACTCATGATGTACATCCTAATTGTGCTATTTCATGTCACACAAAGAAGAGAGAAAAATTGACTGTACATCACAAGCATGAGAATTGCTATAGTTTTTTAGCGATGGCAAACGCTGGCAATAAATGTAATGCGCTAATTTTACGCTCTCGATCGCCAGGTTCAACTTCGTCAACTGCAACCCAAACTTGCCAAGCTAAATTGCGGATAGTGTTAACTGTGCTACCCCAAAGTTTTCTTCCTTACCAAAATCGCTCATAAGCTGTATTCGTCCGAAAAACTAGCAATAAAGCTAAAACAATACTGGGAATTACACTACCTAACTCCACCACTCTCGATTCCCGACTTTCAAGACAGGCGTCATGGCGGAATCGCCGCAACCGAAAATGAAAATAGCCTTTCTTCCCCGACTCCCTACTCCCAATGATCAGGCTTTAGAGGTAAGGTAGGCAACCGTAGCACCTGTAATAACTAAAGCCAACATGGATGGCACGATGGGTACCCAACCCCCTTGAGTGCAAATAATGAAGCAGAGTCCCGATAATGTCCCCAAGGCAGCAGTTCCTGTTAAACCCAGATGAGTTGGTCGGTAAAACACAAGGGTAAGAATGCTACCTGCCACAGACCAGCCCCAAATCCACAACACTTCACCCCACCCAGGCCAGACCCACAATAAGGGTCGCTGGTCTAGAACGGCACTGAGAATTTGACTCACCATCTGCGCTTGAATGAATACACCTGGGATTTTTTCTGAAGGGCCAGTGCCATAGGGAGTAGACCAGAGATCGCCGCTACTAGGCGTTGTCACACCAATGAGAATTACTCGGTCTTTGATAGCATTGGGGTCGATGCGATCGCTCAATACTTGGGTCAGCGTTACTTGTGGGGCAATCTTTTTTAGGGAACGGTTGGAGCGGTAATTGAGCAGTACTTGGTTTCCCCCTGCATCCAGATTTTGATAACCGCCAGTCCGCTTTTTCAAGCGCCTAAATATCGTGTGAGCGAGCTTTAAGTTCCCTTCCGGTGTAAACTCAGCTGGAATTCCCCGTGCTTCCAGGTAACGAAAGGCTAGCTGAGTGCTGAACGCGTAGTTTGCCCGACAAGGGGAAGCTGGATCTGGAGTCATAAATAAGAGGTGGCGTCGCAGTACGCCGTCGTCGTCCTCCACAAAATCATTAAAACCCAGCCTGGATTCGGGAATTTCAGGTGGTGGCGGAACACCAGCCGGATCGTCCTCCGCATCTCGGCTTTTGCATAGGGCAATCAGAGGTGAAGTAGAGTGTCGCAGACGAGCTGCCAAATCTGGATAATTGGAGCTAACGGGAAAATCTCGGTAGATATCCAAGCCTATGGCTCGTGGTTGATAGGACTCCAATTTTTGTAGGAGTTGAAGGAGTGTCTTATCCGACAGCGAGCCGCGCCGCTCTTCTTGTCCTTGGGCTTGAATATCGGCTTCACTGACTGTAATCACCAGAATACGGCGGTCGGGGGCTTCTTCGGGTCGGAGGCGGAGGAATTGGTCGAACGCCCATAACTCTAAGGGCTGCAATATCCCCAGCGATCGCACTCCCACGACTAAACTAGTGATGACTATACTGCTGAGAATCAGACTCCGCAGTTGATGCCAGTTCGGTTTGAGGAAGGGACGCCGAAGTTTTGAGGGAATGCTTTGGGGCTGTTGCACCAAGCTTTGTTCTTCAACTTGGCTTGGTAATGGTACACCTTGGACTTGATTATTGTCCCTGTCGCTAACGCTAATGCCTGCCACTTCACCACACCATTCTTCCCAGGTGGGAGGGACTTCAGCAGGATTGGTGCATATTACAGGCAACCAAGTGGCACAGGGAAACTGCTGCTCCAAAGCTTGTAATTTTTCCCGTGCCTCTCGTACCGCCGTATAGAGAGACTGTCCCCCGGAAAAGACTGTGAGGAAATGCTTCAAAAACTCTTGAGCCACCAAGTCCGGCACAGATTCTCGCATGACAATGACTTGGGGAATATGTAAATCCGCTAAGTCCCAAGCTAATCCCAAACCATCGCAGGAGTTAAAAATGGCTAGCTTTAATCCGTGTGCGATCGCTTTTTTCAAGCCATATTTCAACTGCTCGATTGTAAGGCTATCTGTTGAATTTAATTTAATTTGACCTTTTTGCTCACTAGTACTGTGTCCGGCAAAGAAAAGAATGTCCCAACCTGGCTCCCAGAGTTGTAAATTTAATTCCTGCGGGGTGGGTTCAACTAAAAGTTTCAGTTCAGCGTTGGGTAATTGCTTGAGTAACGACTGGTCTTTATCCAGATCGATGCCTTTGCGATCGCCCAAAATAGCTAAGATTTTGACTTGACCTTTAGTACTTTTAGGAGCCGCTTTAATCGAGCGTGTAAACTCTGGCGGAGAAAGTGCAATTTCAGCGTTGGGATAATCCTCCAGGAAATGCCAAAGACACCAGGGAAACTGCAACAGTTTCTTATCTTCGGCAGTAACAATCAAACGAATTTCATCCGTTGGAATTAATCGCGTGCGTAGCTGTCGGTCAATATTGCGAAATTGCTCGGCGTTAAGCCAATTGTTGATGTGGATTTTTAAGTCCTGGCAAACTTCGGTGAACTCGTCTTTAGAAACATTCGTTACATCATCTTCATCAACTTCAATTTGAAAATGAATATCCCGGTAACGACGCCACCCTAAGTGTTCATACAGGACTTGGTACAGACGTTGCCAGCGTTGGTAAAGGTCGTCTAATTCGGGTGCAGCTGGTAAACTTCCCATGAATTGCATGGGAATTGGGCTATGAGATTCCCATAGCTGTGCGATGACTGTACCAAAACCCTGATACCAGTCACCTTTCCCCAAGTTTAAGACAACTAATTGACTCATATTTAAGTCAAATTTATTGTATTTAAAATTAAATTATTTTTTGGATTGATAATTTTTTATTGAAGGAAAGTAATGGGATTTAAGAAGGGAAGAGAGGGAAGCTGTGAGCATCGAAAGAGCTGTTTTTAACGCAGAGAGGCGCAGAGGAAAGCGCGGAGGGGCGCGGAGGGTTTGGAGGAAGCAGAGATGAGTGGAAGGAGGAATAGAATTTAAGCCTTTGAATTGATTCGTGGGATAATTTCTTTTTCCTCCTTCGACTGGCTCACTTTATGCTAGGGTTTAGCTCACAAACTCTTCTGTTATGCTAACTTCATTTAGTGAGACTTGAACGGTGAATGGCATTCCGGGTGGGCATTTAAAGCGTTTGAGTTGAATGTGGTTATCGCGATCGCGTGCTTCTACAGACTGGACGGTTTCTCCTGTTGGCGAGAGCAGCGCTAGTCTGATATTAGCTGGTAGATGAGCGTCAGCCTCCGTAGGACGTAACTGTATGCGAATTCCCATTCTGCCATCAGATTCGGTTTCCAGTATCAACAGCAGGACTAAAGCTGGACTTGGTACTTGGGTTTCCAAGTGAATTAACTTTGCTCGCCGGACAACGGTTTCACTTTGTTCGGCACTACGTCTGAGGCTGAGGGCAAAATCTGGCTGTGAGGCAAATAGAGCTTCGAGTGACTGCCAGGTATCTTCAAAGATATTCTGGAACCACTGGCTCAAGTTCACCCTGACTTGATTCGATGCACTCTCTACCGACTGCCCTCTCTGTTGTTGGTACAGGCGATGTAGCCAATCTTCGCGTTCGAGTAAGGCACCCCAAAGCTCAAACGGCAACTCTAGTCGGGGGTTGAGAATGGCTGGATTTGCCAAACGTTCTAGCAAGTTTTCTGCTTGGGTATCCGGTATAGCAGGCAAGGGTGCGATCGCAACTTGGGTGGGTTCGTCGGGACACAGTTGGCAGACTACCCAAAGAACACTCACATCTTCGATCATCTCAGTAGCATCTAGCCAGTAGGTGCGATCACTTGGATCGTAACTGCCGGATGCCTTTAGTTGCTCGTGGGTAGTATAACCCCAAATTCGCATCCCTTCTCCTTCCGGATCGACTTGCACTGCTAGGTAGTAATCGCCTGCCCACCCAGGAATATCCACCCATTCCTGCGGTACACCAAATTCTCTCGCCTCCAACGTCTTGTCTGGAATCAAAACAAAGCGCTTTGTATCCACTGTTATTGCTGTTCCGTTCACCACCTCCCAAAAACTCGGAAGTGCGGTGTCGTCAGTCCAGAGTGTTGCCTCCGGTTCGTACTCTTCCTGAAGCCAAGGAAGAAACGTACTCAGGCACATCTGATTTAGGTAAGCATTCCAGCGCCCGCAAGGGGTAACAAACGACTGGCTTTGCTGCCAAGACTGTTCTTGAACGTCTGGCGAGACATCTAACCATAATTGGGTTGGGGGAACACACGAAAATGTCATTGAGACGCCTCCTCTGAGGAGTGGTGGTTCAGATTGCGGTAATAATCCTGCAACCACTCCTCTAAAACTGTACTGATATGTTTCACCACGTTGGACGTGGTGGAAATATGCAACGTTTCTTTACTCCAACGAGTTAGCGCCAGCAGCAATGATTCTCTTGCTTTAGTGAGGCGGCGAGACACGGTATATTGCTTCATTTCTAGCTGCTGCGCGATTTGTTGTTGAGTTAATCCTTGGCAATAGTAAAGCTGCATCAGCGTTTTGGCTTCGGTATCAAGTTGTTCTAGGGCTGATGTTAGAACGGTGTTGAGCTGAGTTTGCTGGGTTTGTCGAGTCTCGGTTTCTTCCTGAGCGATCGCATCTGCTAATAAAGATTCAGTAGCGGTGTCTGGCAAATCATCAAGCAACTCACCGACTTCCTGTCCTGGTTTGGGGGAGTTGAGAGAGGTAACCTTAGGATACAGATGGGAACGTGCCTGATTTGCACAATAAAGTAGCCATTTTTCTAAGGTTTCAGGTGTGCATTCTTCTCCAGGTGGGTTGAGTTGGGTTTGACGTTGGGTATTGTAGAGATTAGCGATCGCATCCCAAGTTGCTCGGTTGGGTCGCTGGATTTTGCGAATTCCACCTGAGTTGTTTAAAACGTAACCCGCCTCAAAACAAGTCCAGGCTAACAGGTAACGGGCAATAGTTTGCTCTGTTAGTCCAGCACGTTGTAACGATTCGTGTAAGCGCTTGCGACTTAATTTGAGCAGCAATCCCCATTCGTTGCAAAGGTCGATCTGCTGTTGTTGGCGCAGAGCATCCCGGACAATATTGCCAAACGCGACGCGGCTATAGGTTTTCAGTGTCGCATGTTGGTTGGGGTCGCAGGAATTCAGGATTTTAGAAACTTGTGCGATCGCAATCTGAAAATAGTCTGACAATTTGTACGGCGGACTGGCAGAACGGGGAATGACCCGTTGTACACTCCAGTAACAGGTTTCTTGCAAGTAAGCAGACAAATGTGCCTCAATCAAAGGTGCTGGCTGAGCTTTCCAGCGCTTGTGCCAGTAAAGTGCCCAAAAATTTTCTGACGATTGCGCCTCTGGTAGCTGTTCCAAACCATTCTGCATACTACGGCGCAGCTTGGGAGCTATTACCCACCCGCTAAAGCAATCTGCCTCAAATTGCAGGAAGGTCGAAAAAATGTCAATAATGCTTTGGCGAGAACGCATGAATACAAATGACCTGAATTCGATGTAACGAAATCAAAAAGCGAAGCGTTTAACTTAGAATCCGGGCTATATTCCGGGATGAATTATAAGTGAAGATATTGTTTTGTTTGAAGCCCAAAAAAAGATAAAAAACCTGCCGTATCAGGGCAGAAAGATTGATACTGAAAAAAGTAATAGCTATTATTTTGTATACAATTAGATTAATTGCGTGAATGCCATGACGCGGGTTCGTCAAATCCGGCTTGAAAAGTCCAGCAAGTTCATTTTTTGCCTCCAGTTATGGTTCACTTATACTACTCAAAGTAGTATAAGTGAGTTGAGTATCAAGATGAATTCTCGGCTGTGTTTTGACCCTTGTCAGCGCTATTTTTTAGGAATGGGTGGATATTCTAGCTCTGCTTCCCAGAAATAAACGCGATCGCAATATGTGTATTGATTGGAACAAATAGTTTCTATTGCAACGTTACTGGTAGAAGAGACATCCAGCGTCACAACCTCTCCTTGTCCTGGAGCAACGGTTCTAGCTTCAGCCCTTTGCCCATTCAAGTAAATGTTGACATTAACTGGAGGACTACCTCTGTCGTTGTCGCGCATTCCAAACGATAACCTCAGCCGTTGAAAGATTACTCCTGCCTCATTGGGTTGAAGTTTACAGGTCATTGAGGCAGCGCGATTCCCTGGCCCCATAAATAACCTTGATGTGTAAACTGCTCTACCGACTGATACATCTTCAGTTCGACGATCCCAGTTGCCGATTCCTGTATTAACACAGGGTCGCCTGAAGAGAAAGATAGAGAGTGGTTCCTCCTGGGCAATTTGCTTGCTTTGGGGGGCAAGAGCAAAAAACACTGCTGTACTGGCAATGATTGCGCTAATCAACTTGGTCTTTTTCTGCATCGAGAGACAGTTTGCCGCCAATGGGTATCAAATTACATCATCCCACACGCTATACATAAGAGTAAGACTTAGTCAACTTTAGTCTTTTCTGAGGCAATTAAGATAGCCTTTTGATAAGCTTTGACTTGCAAATCAATGCCAGTAATCGCCGTACCCACAACAACAGCATCGGCTCCTCGTTTGAGGGCTTCTTGAGCCATTTGGGGTGAAGCGATACCGCCTTCACAAATGACGGGAACATCCAACTGCTCTACGATCTGACTGAGAAGGTCAAATCCGGGGGGAGAGAGGTGTTGAGTTGGATCGGTGTAGCCGTAGAGAGTGGTACCCACAATATCCGCACCTGCTTTTTGGGATGCGATCGCATTCTCAATCGTATCCACATCTGCCATCACCAACTTGCCGAGTTCATCGTGAATTCGAGCAATTAGAGTCTCAACCGTTTCCCCTTCAGGGCGTTGGCGTAATGTCGCGTCAATCGCAATGATATCTGCACCCGCTTCGGCGATCGCTTCTGCATGGTGAAACTGAGGAGTAATATAAACGTCAAACCCTGGTAACTGCTGTTTCCACAACCCAATAATTGGAGTTGTTGGACATTGCCTGCGTACTGCTTCGACATGAGCGGGTGTATCAATCCGAACTGCGACAGCACCCTGGTTCACAGACGCTTGTGCCATAGCAGCAATCACTAAGGGGTCGTGTAAAGGTGAGTCAATAGGGGCTTGACAAGAAACAATTAAACCTTTAAAAAAACCCTGAATTGGACTTTTAAAATTCGCTACCATACTAGAGGTTGGAAGGGATTAGGGACAGTGCCAAGCAATTTTAACCCTAGGGCGCATTTTCCAACCCTTCGCTCCCCCAGTCCTCCTCATTAAAGTTTCGGTTAAGAAGTGGGGAAAATTCTGCTAAAGTCCTCTTTTTAAGAGAGAGTTAGGGGGAGCTGAATTGGATGGGGAGGCAATAAACACAGCCTAGTGAGTTCGCACGTCAGGAAGCATCACAGGTCAAGTTACTGCAAATTTTTTGCATATCCTCTCTTCCCTTGAGAGATATAGAAATAGAGGCTGGAAAACGCCATCCATTAAGCCCGGAAGAATATGGTAATGTCTGACGATAAGACGCCAAGCGTCTACACACAACTGACTTCCAGAATTGACAAAGTAAAAATCTATGCAGCGGGTGCAACGGTTACCCGTGTCGCCGACTTACAGCTAGGCGCAGGCGAAATCCCAGAGCATGTTGAAATGGCGGGATTACCTCTAGCACTGGATGATAGCAGTGTTCGGGTGCGTGTTGAAGCTGAATTGGGCGGGAGTACGGCAATTGCAACCGATGTTCGGATTGGTTTAGCTGTTCCCTCACGCCATGCCGTACAAAATTCACCCTCCGATGAGGAGGTGCGGGAAGCGAAGGCTGAGGTAAGAAGGATTTCGGATGCGATCGCTTTAATTGACAATGAAATCGCCATCCTCTATCAGCTAGAAGTACCAGAACGACCGGATGGGGAAGAAGGGAAAGCTCCTCCGCCTTCGCCCCTGAGTGCTAGACTCGCCTTGACTAACTTTAAGGATGAACAAGTTCGTGCCCGAATTACAGAAAAGCGGGAAACTAAGGAAAAGTTACGTCAAGCGCAGGACAATCTCAACGATTTACTGCAAAAACAAGCTCGTGCTTCCAGTGCTAGAGAAGTTAGACCGAATGAGCTTCGTAAGACAGTCATTGTCCGGTTGAGTTATGAGGGTGAACCAAGCACAGTTGAGGGGCAAAGGTTAGTTGTAGAGTATTTTGTTCCAGGTGCACGTTGGACACCAACTTATATCTGCCGTTTGGATAGTGTGGCAAATCAGGCAACCATAGCAGTACGAGCATTAATTTGTCAGCGCACGGGTGAGGATTGGTCAGGGGTACGATTGGAACTCTCTACTGCTGAGCCATTGGCTTGGTGTGAGTTGCCCCAATTGCCGTCACTACGGTTGGGGCGCGCTCAACCCGTGCTTAGAAAATCTGGCTGGCGTCTTCCTCCAAGCGGTGCTGAGATTCTGTTTGAGAATTTCGATAGGCAAAAGCAAGCCGTGCTTTCTGCTGTGCACCAGCCATCTATCATCAGCGACATCTTTTCCCCAAAAGTGCCACCGTTAGACAATTTAGCTGTTAGCACCCCAATGTACAGGGCTGGAAGATTTGAGCTACATAAAGAGGAGATTGAGCTGCGCAAGCAGTCTCTAAATGATGAACTGGGAACACCCATATCTGAACGCTTTACAGAAAAAGCAATTAAGGCGATCGCGCTAGCCCAAGAAGAATCCCGTCGTCTGGGACACAACTTCATCGGCACAGAGCAAATCCTCCTAGGCTTAATTGCAGAAGATACAGGTCTTGCAGCTGAAGTACTTAAATCAATGGGCATCAAACTCAAAGATGCCCGGATTGAGGTTGAGAAAATTATTGGTCGTGGTTCCGGCTTGGTACCAGTAGAAAATCCTTCTCTCACCCCCAGAGCTCAGCGCCTCCTAGAGCAATCTCTAGAAGAAGCCCGCAAACTAGGTCACAACTACATCGGCACCGAACACCTGCTTCTGAGCTTGAGTCAGGTAGAAGAGGGCAATAGCCCTAGAATTCTGGAAAATCTGGGGGTTGACCTCACCCAAGTCCGGACACAACAGATTAGGAGGATAGGAGAAACAGCAGGAGTCACAGCTGATAGGAGTCAGGAGCGCACAAAAGCATTCTCACGCAACAAGAGCGAGATGAGACGTGAGAAACCAATGGCTAAAGCTTCTGCACCATTGGATGCCTTTGATATTACCCTCATTTCTCCAGGCATGATAGACGAACTAGACGATGAAATTGGAGGGTTGATGGAGCAGATGCCTCCTTCGGCACCACCCGCACCCAGAAGGAGGATGGAGGAAGACTTTATAAGCGATCGCCTCGCCTATAGCTTAATGCGCATGGGAGCCGCCGATGACCTAACCAAACGCGGTAAATTGTCGATTGAACAACGGCAGGAAGTCTATTTAGAAATCCTCCAGCGCCGGAATGTTGTTGTTGGCTTTGATGTCATCGAAGTTGTGCAACAGGCTACGTCAGATTCACAAAATTGCGTCTATGTCAATCTCCCTGCGGGCGGAATTCAGGTACGAACTGTTGCAGGTTCTTTTGACTATGCCTACAACGCTGACGGACGAGTGGATGTCCCTTCAGACGGTGAATTTCATTCCGTTGCCCTGACGAGCAACTCGACAGACGTAGATTTGCGCTATGTTGTAGTGCCCCGCGAGGATATCAATGTGTTTCGCATTGCTCAACTCAAGAACCCGCTACAAGCTCCCTTACTAGCCGGCCCTGCTGATGTGTATGTGGATGGGGAGTATATTTTATCGACTAATATTACTACAGTGCCACCCAAGGGACAGATGGAGTTAGGTCTAGGGGTTGAGCAAGCCATCAAAGTTGCCCGGAACACGAGTTATCAGGAAGTTCGTTCCGGTGAAACCCTTGTTGCCTTTAACGAACTGCGCCACAACATTCAAATTGATATTGCCAACCGTCTACCCAGAGAGGCTCGAATTGAGGTACGGGAACGAATTCCCATCCCTGACGCCGATGCCAAAGTTGATGTGCAAATGGATCGCGTTTCGCCAGAGTGGGAGAAGTATGAACAAAAGGAGCGCGGCGCACCGATTCGCGGGGGTTATCGCTGGCAGGTGCAAGTGCCAGGAGGAGAGCAAACGATGCTATCAGTACAGTACACCGTTAAGACATTTGTAGATAGCGAGCTAATCGGTGGAAATCGGCGGGAATAAGGGATTCACGCGCCATTGGTTGAAGGATGTGTTAGAGAAAATCAGCATCTACGGTAGGGACATTCGCTATGCAGTCGGAAAATCTACGAGAAATTATGGGCTACTACATTGAGGATGCTCAAAACCACCTCGCTGTTATTGAGCAGGGTTTACTCAATCTGCAATGTACCATTGAAGACCCAGAAAGTGTTAGCGAACTTTTCAGTGCGGCTCGTTGCGGAATTGTTGGCGGAGCCAACCTACTACCCGTTAGCAACTTTCATATCAGCAGCATTCATAAAAGTAGCTTTTGCTTAGTCGATTGTTTCAAAATACTTCAACAGCAGGGTTCACTCAAAGTTGATCAAAAGCTAGAAGATTTATTAATGCAAGTGTTTTATACTCTCAAAGCGCTAATTGAGCAATTGAGAGAACCCTCTAGTTTGACTGATGATAAGGCTAAGCAAGTCATGTCGGAGATAGAGGCAATTCGAGAGGCTCTCATGGCTCACCTTAATAGGTTAGTCACGCGATCGCATAATGGTCACTACTCAGAAATTGCGATCGCCAAGCGCAGCGACGAAAGCGTTG
>NZ_DATNPA010000378.1:0-12346 GCF_036703385.1 Allocoleopsis sp.
CTTGTGGCAACGAGGGGTTGATACCGAAACATTTCATCCCAGCTTGGTTTCTCAGGAAATGCGATCGCACCTCTCTCAAGGACACCCAGAAAGCCCCCTCCTCCTCTATGTGGGGCGTCTTTCGGCAGAAAAAGAGATTGAGCGGATCAAGCCGGTTTTAGACGCCATTCCCAACGCCCGCCTCGCCTTAGTTGGAGATGGCCCCCATCGCAGCGCCCTGGAAAAAAACTTTGGTGGGACACCCACCCATTTTGTTGGCTACCTCACTGGAAAAGACTTGGGTGCGGCCTTTGCCTCCTCCGATGCCTTTGTCTTCCCATCGCGGACAGAAACCCTAGGATTAGTTTTACTAGAAGCAATGGCAGCCGGTTGTCCTGTGGTTGCTGCACGTTCTGGGGGCATTCCGGACATTGTGACGGATGGGGTGAATGGCTACCTATTTGACCCAGCCGATGACGGTGGTGCGATCGCAGCAACAGTACGTCTGTTAGAACGGCAAGAAGAACGGGAAACCCTGCGGCAAAACGCTAGGACGGAAGCCGAGCGTTGGGGATGGGCCGCCGCTACAAGCCAGTTGCAAAATTACTACAGAGCTGTGGTTTTGTCTGGGTCAATGTCAACAGCGGCTTAATATTCAAGGGTAACGAGCGAGATAGCGAAGCACTGCTGCCTTCGGTAGATCCCGTTCATTGGAGGTTGATGGTCAAGGGAGCATCCCAATCTTGTAAGGGCAAACAAAGGCGATTTCGTTAAAAATTCTTGCTGAAGTCTTCTGAGATTGGGTATATCCCCCTTGTTTTACTTTGGAGGAGTGGATACATTCGTAGTTAGGACTGCTTGTTTTTGGTAGTCCCTATGTCACTAGTGTTATCATCTTATTTTTTAGGTGTTATACCACGTTTTGCGCTCTAGCGTGCATCTTACGGTCTGAGTCACGTTGTCTTAGGTTTCTCAACAAAACCTCATCTCCCCAGTTTAGTCACCCTCATCAGTCTCTACAAGCTGGATTACATGACAGCTGTTGAACAGCCATAACTATGACACTCTCCAACGTCGGCAGCATCCTAGCTACCCTGACTCAGTTAACCCAACTCAATCGGACAAGCGCCCTGACTCATCGCGTCAAAGACTTATCCGTTCCGGAATTCATCTGCTTGTTGGACTTTATCACTGCTGAATTCCAGCAATTTCTGCGGGCGATCGAAATGATTAACAACGAAGCCCTGGAAACAATGTTGGAGCAGGTGATGGATGCCTTCACCCTAAAGATAGGTCAAATCCTACAAGCCGATCGCACAACTATCTTCCTGGTTGACGCCGACAAAGGTCAACTTTGGGCCAAAATCCCCCAAGGCGAAATCAATAAGCCCATAGAAGTCCGAATTCCGCTAAATGTTGGTCTGGCAGGACATGTTGCCACAACAGGGGAGTGTCTTAATATACCCGATGCCTACAATCACTATTTATTTAACAAAGAAGTAGACGAACGTCCCGGTTATCGTACTCACACCCTCCTGTGTATGCCGATTCTGAGCAGCAGCAAACAAGTTGTTGCGGTGGTACAGCTGTTAAACAAAGCGGGGGGTATGCCCTTTGATGCCGATGATGAACAGCGATTCCGTGACTTTGCGGCCTCAATTGGCATCATCCTCGAAACCTGTCAATCGTTCTACATGGCGGCTCGCAACCAACGGGGAGCCGCAGCGCTGCTCAAAGCAACAGCCTCTCTGGGTCAAAGCCTGGATTTAGAAGCAACCCTCCGTCTCGTGATGGATCAGGCTCGCGATTTAATGCAGGCAGACCGTAGTACCCTGTTCATGCTCAGCAAAGAGACGGGCGAACTTTGGAGCAAGGTAGCAACAGCTGATGGTTCAGACCTTGTGGAAATTCGCATTCCTGCTAATCGTGGTATTGCTGGTTATGTAGCCTCAACAGGCCAAACACTGAATATTCCCGATGCCTACAAAGACCCTCGCTTCGATCCCACCACCGACAAACGAACGGGCTATATCACTCGTAACATTCTTTGTATGCCCGTCTATAACTCAAAGAATGAATTAATTGGCGTGACTCAGCTGATCAATAAGCAGCAAGGCAGCTTCAGCAGTTCGGATGAAGAGTTTATGAGGGCATTTAATATTCAAGCGGGGATTGCCTTGGAAAATGCCAAGCTGTTTGAAAACGTCCTGATCGAAAAGCAATATCAGAAAGACATGCTGCAAAGCCTCTCAGATGCTGTAATCTCCACAGATATGCAGGGGCGAATTGTCACCATCAATGATGCAGCGATGGCGTTGCTGGGTTGCCCTCACAACAACAAGGACGGTAGAACCCAACAGTTGTGGGAGTACAAACTGATAGGTCGCTATGTTTGGGACGTGGTACCCATCGACAATCTCAAAGAGCGTCTCCAAGGTAGCCTAACCACAGGTCTCAAACATTATGTGCCCGAACAAAGCCTGACTGTTGGTCTGTGTAAACGTCCAGGACGCTCAATCCTCACCAGTCATTTAGCGTTAGAGCATAGCGCGGCGGGGAGTCGGGGGATAGCAACGGGAAGTCGAGAAGACTCTACCACTCCTCACTGGAGTGCTGAGGGTGATGTCTACATCCTGGCACTCCCAAAAAGTGATCAGCCCGATGTTTATATTCCTTGGAATGAGACCCCGTGGGATTCAAATGCCTCAACTTACTTGTCCAAGGAGCAAGTCCAGGAAATTGAACGCAGTATTAACCTGACGGTTAACCCCTTGATGAATCTAGAGGGAACAGTACGAGGGGGACTCGTGGTGTTGGAAGATATGACGCGTGAAAAGCGGATGAAAACCACCATGTATCGTTACATGACCCCCAGAGTTGCCGAGCAAGTGATGGCACGGGGTGAAGATAGCCTGATGGTCGGTGAGCGCAAGGACGTCACGATTCTATTTTCTGATATCCGGGGGTATACCACGCTGACGGAAAATCTGGGAGCGGCTGAGGTGGTATCGCTGCTGAATCAGTATTTTGAAACGATGGTGGAGGCCGTTTTTAACCACGAGGGTACCTTAGATAAGTTTATCGGAGATGCCCTGATGGCGGTGTTTGGCGCACCCCTCCCCTTAAAAGAAAATCATGCCTGGATGGCGGTTAAGTCAGCCATAGATATGCGCTGGCGTTTGGCGGCGTTTAATCAGTCGCGGATGCTGACGAACCAACCTTTAATCCGGATTGGGATTGGTATTAGTTCAGGAGAGGTGGTGGCAGGCAATATTGGTTCCCAAAAACGGATGGATTATACCGTGATTGGAGATGGGGTAAATCTGAGCGCTCGGCTGGAAAGCGCAACCAAAGAGTATGGCTGCGATATTATTTTGAGTGAGTATACCTATAACTTGTGCCGCGATCGCATCTGGGTACGCGAATTAGATCGAATCCGGGTTAAGGGGAAAAATCAAGCCGTCAGTATTTATGAGCTGATTGGTGAATCCGATGTACCGTTGAACGACAACACGAAACGGTTTTTAGATTTCTACGCCGCAGGACGCCAAGCCTACCTCAACAGAGATTTCCACAAGGCTCTCAGCTACTTCAAGCAGGCTTACCCCTTAAAGCCGCCAACTGACCAAGCTGTCTCAATCCACCTACAGCGATCGACATACTATCGTGATAATCCTCCACCTGAGTGGTGGGACGGCGTTGAAACACTGACAACAAAGTAGGGAGAGGTGACCGGATAATTATGTTCACGGCTCAGAACTGATAGGTTATCCCTCTTTTGTTATTTTGAAGCATAAAGCCTGGGCGTTAGCGAAGCGAGGCGTTAGCATAGCATTCTTGGATCGGGCTTTTAGGCTTTGTACCAAGTTTGTAGTAAGAATGCTAACGCTCCTACAAAAATCGTCGTTCTGTCCCGGAAGTGACAAAAGAGGGATTATTTCTGCCAAGCGGGTCTAGTCCTCAGTTCCCTCCTATAAATTCCCTCATTGCTTTAATTACAACAATTATTGAGTTCTCAATGAATTGAGCTAACTCTAGAGGATGTGAAGGCTTTTTCTTAACTCTATAGGAGCTAGCAAAAGGTACCAAGTAATGCTTATATATTTCCTTAAAAAATGTTTTTTTAACCCTAGTTTTACGGTGACTCCTTAATATTTTAACCCAGTAACAGCATTTTTTTAGTGTTTTTTCGGATGCGAGGAAAGTCTTGTCTGATAAAATTTATCCTGGCGGGAAGCCTTTGTCGTTAAATTAGCTTGGCTCCGTCTTCTTCGTAATTAAGCTAAAGTTAACATTAAATTAAATTAGGCTTAGCCAAACAACAGAGCGGCTGATGTAGCGATTAAGACCGATTTCGCTAGTTAATGGCTCTATTTAGGCTTATGAGAAAGGTACGGATTGAGGTCGTGGAGGTGAGAGTCAGGAACATTGCTGCTGGCAGTCTCTGTCAACAAACTCGGTGACCAGAGGGTAAGATATTCCCTGCACCGTTCGTGAAATTTTATTTCCAGAACGATACCTTGGGAGACATGTTGTTAATATGCGCTCTGTTTTACAGATGCCATTAGCACAGCGATCGCGAAGTGGTAGCGGGAAGCGCTCATCGGCGTGACGCTATGCGATCGCTCCTGACGCCTGGAACGGGGAACTCCTGAACAACTAAACCAGCTTTTTAGAGGTAAATCGTTAAAACTCTTCACAGACAATGGACAATGGACAAAAAATAACAAGCTAATAGCGAAGCGAGACTCGCTGGAGTCTTTCGCTGACTTGCAATCAACGTGGTGTGTGGAAGTGTCAAAAGAGCTCAAAGACATGCGCTTATCCCCTTTTTTAGCAGCAATGCTTGCTGCCTCAGCCACTTTCTGTTTATCCAACCCGGTGAATGGGCAAACTCCTGATCAGCCCACTCCCCAGCCAAAAGCAACAGAACCGAACAACAGCGACAGAGCGGTGTCGGCACCTAAAGCTGAGCCGACCTCTGAGCCTTATTCCGGCTCCATCTTAAAGCCGGTGTATGTCAATCAAGAGGCTGTTCCCCTAGATTTGGGGACTATGGCGTCAACAGAAAGTCAATCCGCAAGGGTTAACAACGTGGTTGTCGAGGCCCTATCGGTGCCAGAACGTTCTAGTATCCCATCCCTTACGGCACAGAATTCTGAAACCCAAGGCTCACCGTCACCTAGTCCAACGCCTAGCCCGACGCCCAGTCCGACTCCTAGCCCAGCGCCCAGTCCGACTCCTAGTCCGACGCTCAGTCCGTCACCTAGCCCGACTCCAGAATCCTCGCCCTCACCAACCCCAACGCCAGAACCCTCACCGTCTCCAGACACTCAAGCGCAACCCACACAGCCAGAACCACGAGTTCTTGTGGCGGAAGTTGCCGTCAGTGGGACACAAGGAGAACTGGAAGAGGAAATTTTTCGCGTGATTAAAACTCGACCGGGACAGGCAACCACCCGATCGCAGTTGCAGGAGGATGTGAATGCGATCTTTGCCACAGGCTATTTCTCCAGTGTCAATGTACAGCCAGAAGATACGCCTTTGGGGGTTCGCGTCACCTTTGTGGTGCAGCCTAACCCTGTGCTGCAAAATGTTTCGGTTCAAACCGTGCCAGAAGGCGCAGAGAAGCGTGTTCTGCCCGCCCAAGTCCTGGATAATATTTTCAGTGAGCAGTATGGCAAGATTCTCAACCTGCGCCAGCTCCAAGAGGGCATCAAGAAGGTTAACCAATGGTACAAAGATAACGGTTATGACCTCGCTCAGGTCATTGATGCTCAGCAAGTCACTGCGGATGGAAAAGTTACCTTGATCGTGGCGGAAGGGGTGATTGAAGATATTCGAGTGCGTTTCCTCAATAAAGAGGGAGAGGCAACCAATGAGAAAGGCGAACCGATCAGAGGCCGCACCCGTGACTTCATCATTACGCGAGAGGTTCAGTTAAAACCGGGTGATGTCTTTAATCGACAGACGGCTCAAAAAGACCTACGGCGCGTGTTTGGTCTGGGGATTTTTGACGATGTGCGGTTGTCGTTTGCCCCCGGTACGGACCCCCGCAAAGTGGTTGTGGTCGTAGATGCGATTGAGAAAAATACAGGCTCTCTCGCGCTGGGTGGCGGTATTAGTTCGGCAAGTGGGCTGTTTGGCTCTGTGAGCTATCAACAGCAGAACTTGGGAGGCAATAACCAGACCCTAGGAGCCGAAGTGCAGGTCGGTCAGCGGGAGTTTCTGTTTGATGTGCGGTTTACAGACCCCTGGATTGGCGGCGACCCTTACCGCACCTCTTACACGGTGAACTTCTTCCGCCGTCGCTCAATTTCCCTGATCTTTGATGGCGGTGACCCAGAAGTACTCTTACCCGACCCAGATAACCCTCTTGAGAATGGCGATCGCCCCCGTGTTCGGCGTACAGGCGGTGGCATTACCTTTAGTCGTCCGTTGTCACGAGATGTTTTTAGCCCTGCTGAGTGGACGGCTTCCTTGGGCTTACAGTATCAGCGGGTTTCCATTACGGATAGCGATGGCGAGATCACACCAAGAGACCGATTGAATGACCTCTTGAGCTTTAGCGAGAGTGGGAGAGATGACCTGTTAACGGTTCAACTAGGTGCCGTGCGCGATCGCCGCAATGACCTCCTACGACCAACAAGTGGTTCTCTGCTGCGATTTGGTGCGGAACAGTCTATTCCAGTCGGATCGGGCAACATCTTACTCACCCGCTTGAGAGGAAGCTACAGCTACTACATTCCTGTAAAATTCACCAACTTTAGCAAAGGGCCTCAAGCTCTTGCCTTTAACGTTCAAGGGGGAACGGTACTTGGTGATTTGCCACCGTATGAGGCTTTTTCCCTGGGTGGCGTTAACTCGGTACGGGGTTACGGCGAGGGAGAGGTTGGAGCTGGACGCAACTTCATTCAGGCGACCGCTGAATATCGCTTCCCTCTTTTCTCGATTATAGGGGGTGCTCTGTTCGTAGACTATGCTACTGACCTGGGTTCGGGCAGCGATGTCCCTGGAAACCCAGCGGGTGTACGAGGTAAACCGGGTAATGGTTTGGGCTACGGTCTAGGCGTCCGGGTGCAGTCACCACTCGGTCCGATTCGCATAGACTATGGTTTTAATGACCAAGGTGACTCTCAACTGCACTTCGGGATTGGAGAGCGCTTCTAAAAGTTGAAGGTTTGAAGGTTGAAGGTTGAAGGTTACAGGTTTGAAGGTTAAAATGCATCGACGTTAAACCTGCCAACGTTAAACCTGTCAACGTTAAACCTGCCAACGTTCAACCCCTCTTCAGACGGATGACTAGTGACAAAATAACCAATGGCTAAATACACTTTGGGTGGTATTTTTGAACGAGCGGGCGTTGGATTGCATAGCGGTATTGTGACAAAGGTCCGGGTGCTACCCGCATCGGCTGGGGAGGGGCGCTATTTTGTTCGGGTTGACCTGCCTGAGTCACCTATCATCCCAGCACGGGTAGAGGCTGTTCACGAGACAAGACTGTCTACTGAACTTCGATCGCTGATAACCCGTGACTCTGAGGTGGACAATAGCGTTAGCAAAGCGGCAGAAAGTACAGCAAAACCCGCTAATGTTTTTGCTGCCTCTACCCAGAGTGAGGCGCGTGTGCGAACTGTAGAACATCTGTTAGCGGCGCTGGCGGGTAGTGGGGTTAATGATGCTCGCATTGAGATTGATGGCCCCGAAGTGCCTTTGTTGGATGGTTCGGCAAAGCTTTGGGTGGAGGCGATTCAGGAAGTCGGTCTCGAAGCTTCAGTCACCCCCTCAGCGTTTGTCTTAGAGAAACCCGTCTGGGTCTATCAAGGGGATGCCTTTGTTGCCGCCTTGCCAGCACCGACCCTGAGATTTACGTATGGGATTGACTTTGATTTACCCGCGATCGGGAATCAATGGCATAGCTTTTCACCTGAGCAGGAGACTTTTGCGGATGCGATCGCACCGGCTCGTACTTTTGGTTTAGCTCACCAAATCGAGCATTTGCGACAAGCCGGTTTAATTAAAGGCGGAAGCCTAGATAACGCACTAGTTTGCGGCGATTCGGGATGGCTTAATCCTCCCTTAAGATTTTCAAATGAGCCAGTGCGTCATAAACTTTTAGATTTAGTAGGAGATTTAAGTCTACTCGGAACTTTTCCTGTGGCTCACTTCCTCGCCTACAAAGCCAGCCACCATTTGCATATCCAACTGGCTCAAGAGCTGGCGCGACAAATGGGTTGAACGTTGGAAGGTTGAACGTTGGAAGGTTGGAATGTTGAATGTTATAACCTGCTAACCTGTAACCTGCTAACCTGTAACCTGTTAACCAATAGCCTACTAACCGGCAACCTGCAACCCTCCAAAGCACACTCATGTCCATACTGACCGACGTTAAAACTCATCCTAATTCCACAGAAGCAGTAGAAACAGTTGATAAGCCTAATACTGACTCATCGGGAAAAGCTATTCTGACTGCTGAAGAGATTCACAAGCTCCTACCCCACCGCTATCCCTTTGCCTTAGTGGATCGCATCCTGGAATACGTTCCAGGCCAGCGAGCGGTGGGACTCAAGAACGTTACCTTTAACGAACCGTATTTTCAGGGCCATTTTCCCGGACGACCGATGATGCCTGGAGTCATGATTGTGGAAGCAATGGCTCAAGTTGGAGGCATTGTCTTAATTCAGTTGCCCGATCTGGAGGGTGGATTATTTGTCTTTGCTGGCATTGACAAGGTACGCTTTCGTCGTCCCGTTGTGCCTGGGGATCAACTGATCATGACAACGGAACTGATATCGATCAAGCGGCGTCGTTTTGGGAAGATGCTCTCTCGTGCGGTTGTCGATGGTCAACGAGTCGCAGAAGGCGAATTACTGTTTTCTCTCGTAGACTAAATGTCGCTTTGAGTACGACGGTGTTGAGTGTAAAGTTTTAAATTCATAACTCACTCCCTCAAGCTCACAGCACAGGAGCAAGAGCTCCTATCCAACTCAACACTTCTATGGCAACACTGATTCATCCAACTGCTGTTATCCATCCCGGCGCTGAACTTCACCCCACGGTTCAGATTGGTGCTTATGCTGTGATTGGGGATAATGTCAAGGTGGGTCCAGGCACGACGATTGGTGCTCATGTCGTGCTAGAAGGGCCAACAGAGATTGGAGCCAGGAATCAAATCTTTCCTGGTGCGGTGATTGGCTCGGAACCCCAAGACCTTAAATATGACGGAGCCCCTACTGGGGTTAAAATTGGCGATGACAACCGAATTCGGGAGTACGTCACGATTAACCGAGCCACGGGTGCGGGTGAGGCAACGGTGGTTGGCAGCAGCAATTTGTTAATGGCTTATGTTCATGTCGCCCACAACTGTGTACTTGGCGACTCGGTGGTAATTGCGAATGGGGTCGCGTTGGCGGGTCACGTTCACATCGAGTCCAGGGCAACGATTGGTGGGGTTTTGGGGATTCATCAATTTGTTCACATTGGACGTTTAGCAATGGTAGGTGGCATGAGCCGGATTGACCGCGATGTGCCACCCTACATGCTAATTGAGGGAAATCCATCCAGAGTGCGATCGCTCAATTTAGTAGGACTTAAACGTTCTGGAATGACGGCGGATGAAATCGGACAGCTCAAAAAGGCATTCCGAACTCTCTACCGCTCTGGATATACCCTGACTCAATCTTTGGAACATCTGGACTTACTTTCAGATAACCAACACTTACAGCACCTGCGCCGATTTTTACAGTTATCTCAGATGGAGGGACGACGTGGTTTAATTCCTGGTCGTCGCACCAAAGGGTTGCAGGTTGAAGGTTGAACGTTGAAGGTTGGAAGGTTGAAGGTTGAACGTTTTAATATTCAATATTCAACTGGCTAACTTTTAACTTGCTCGCCGTTCAACTCTTATCTACCAATGAGTCATGACACGCAAAACCATCTTTATCAGCACCGGCGAGGTATCCGGTGATTTGCAAGGGTCACTCCTGATTGATGCCTTGAAACGTCAGGCAGAGGCCACAGGGTTAGAGTTAGAGATTGTGGCGCTAGGGGGCGAAAAAATGGCGGCAGCGGGTGCCACGCTCTTGGGGAATACTACCGGGATTGGTTCCGTGGGTGTTCTGGAATCTCTGCCTTTTGTGCTGCCTACTCTGCAAATCCAGCGTTGCGCTAAGCAGTACCTTGTCCAGCACCCGCCGGATTTGGTAGTGCTCATTGACTATATGGGACCCAACCTTAGCCTTGGCAGTTTTATCCGGCGTCAACTGCCGCAGGTGCCAATCGTTTATTATATCGCCCCACAGGATTGGGTTTGGTCTGCTCGGTCGATTATGCCCCGCGAAACGACGAGAATTGTGGAGATGACCGACGAACTGTTGGCAATTTTCCCAGAGGAAGCCCGTTATTTTGAAAAAAAGGGAGCTTCTGTGACATGGGTGGGTCATCCCTTGGTAGATCGGATGCGATCGACGCCTTCGCGGCAGGAGTCAAGGGCAGCACTGGGAATTGAACCCGATCAACTTGCGATCGCGCTTGTCCCGGCTTCTAGGCGGCAAGAACTCAAGTATATGATGCCTGTAGCCTTTGAGGCAGCGAGGCAACTCCAGTCGAAATTACTGGAGAATGGGGAGATGGGGAGAAGTGCTAATCCACAATCCAAAATTCAAAATCCAAAATCGGAAGCTCCACTGTTTTGGATTCCTTTGTCTCTGGAAGTTTATCGACTTGCAATTGAAGCAGCGATCGAGCGTTATGGCCTAAGGGCAACCCTTGTCTCTGGTCAAACGCAGGAAGTCCTATCTGCGGCTGATTTAGCCATTACAAAGTCAGGTACGGTGAACTTGGAATTGGCGCTTTTGAACGTGCCGCAAGTCGTTTTTTACCGGGTGAGTCCTTTGACTTACTGGATTGCTCGCCTGATGCAGTTTTCTATTCCCTTTATGTCGCCGCCTAACCTCGTAGTGATGCGTTCTATTGTGCCGGAGTTATTACAAGAGGCCGCAACTTCAGAGAACATTGTTAAAGAGTCGTTAGAGCTTTTGTTTAACCCTCAAAGGCGTCAACAAACCCAGGCTGATTATCAAGAAATGCGCCAATTGTTAGGGGACTTTGGAGTTTGCGATCGCGCGGCTAAGGAAATTATTCAGTTAGCAGATGGAGCCAAGCCGCCGCAAAATCTTGTTACGCGATCAATAGCATAATTTGCTATTTTTTTCAACCGAATTCTGCCGTTTGTTTTGAATTTACTTCAGCTTAGGCTGATGTCAATTACTTACATGTTTTTGAGGTAGGGGCGTTAGCGTTAGGCGAAGCCGAGGCGTTAGCCTGGAACGAGCGTCAGCATTTGCTCAACAATATAAGTTTGTGGTTACAAGAAATGAACGCAAATGCTTCGCCCGGATGCTGAGGAGTGACTTGTTTTCAATCGCCAGATATTTTCGCAAAAATGGGATGCACCCGTCTTTATGGGTGCATCCCAATTTTGCAAAAATACCAGAACGCGATCGCTAGCCAGCTCAAGTTGAGGCAAGAATGATAATCACCTGGAAAAAGCATCGGACTAAATTCTTTTCAAAATCTCAAATGGCAAGTTGACCATTGAGGTAGGCACATCGCAGTTGAAGTATCGCACAGACGTTTTCCATCTTCCACTGCGCCCCCGAAATTTTTAGCCTACGGTCAATTTGCTTGACAGCCGACTCGACGGCTCCTGAACCAATCGAGCTGAGTTGTTGTTTTTGAAACTTACCATAGTCCACAATACGGTGGCGATGCTTTTCCAGATAGGCACAAAAGTTGTGAGCTTGTTTACGACGGCAGTTAGTGAAGCAAGCGATCGCTTCATTCACTTGACCCTGCCAAAGCTGTGTCTCAGCTGTTGACGTACAGTCTTTTCTAAACCTTCAAGAGTAGCGATTTGCTCAGCCGGAGTATTGTTGTAGAGGATTTGGGCAATTTCGGTCACACAGGCTTGTAGACGCTCTTGTTCTTGGGGAGTCATGGGTTTATCTGTCTCCAGGAGATTCCTTTCTGTATCTTGCCCAATGCTCATTGAGCGGCGCAACCCTGTGGAGAGAATTTAGTGAGTGCGGGGTTTCTTACTGATTATCATTCTCGATAATCAGCTCGACTGGCGATCGCGTCCTGGTATTTTTGCAAAATTGGGATGCACCCGTCTTTATTAGCTATAGCCACAAGGATAAAAAAGCTTGGAAAAACTCCAGACTATGCTCAAGCCAATGATGCGGAATGATACCATTTTAGTCTGGGATGATACAAAAATCCAAGCGGGAGCCAAGTGGCGAGACGAAATTGAGAAGGCTCTCGCTAGAGCTAATGTGGCTGTCTTGATGGTGAGTGCAAATTTCCT
>NZ_DATNPA010000379.1:0-4051 GCF_036703385.1 Allocoleopsis sp.
AATAAAACAATGATTGTCGCTGCGGCTGCATTAGCAAACCCCGGTTCGGGACGAGTAATGTAGGTGTAGATTTGAATGGGCAAGGCCATAAAGCGCTGAAACAAACCAGGATTGAACGTAAGAAAGCTCACAGCTCCAATCACAATTAGAGAAGCGGCATCGCCAATAGCACGCGAAACTGAAATAATTACTCCAGTTAAAATTCCTGGAACAGCATACGGTAAGACGTGATGCCAAATCGTTTGCCACTTAGTTACTCCTATTCCATAGGAAGCGTGTCGTAAAGAATCAGGAACTGCTCGAATTGCCTCTCTAGATGTGACGATAATGATTGGTAAAGACAGCAACGATAACGTTAGTGCCCCAGAAATTAAACTTGGGCCAAAGTGCAAGAGATAATTGAAAACTCCTAGACCCAGTAAGCCGTAAACAATTGAAGGGACTCCAGCTAAATTACTAATGTTAACTTCAATAATATTAGTCCACCAAGCTTTCGGAGCATATTCTTCCAGATACAAAGCTGCTCCTACGCCGATAGGTACTGCAATAAACAGGACTAATAATCCAAGAATAGTGCTACCCAAAATCGCAGGCCGTATGCCGCCTCGATCAGCAAAACGAGAAGGAGTTTCTGTGAGAAATCCAGGTGTTAATAATCTACCAAATCCATCCTTAAAGACAGAAAAAACTAGGATAGCAAGGACTACTAAGCCAATACTTAGCCCAATTAAAAATAGATATTTAAAGATTTCACCCGTTCTTTCCCTTTTCTCTACATTTGAAGCAAAACTTACAACGGGTTCTTGGAATTCATTTCGATTAAAAGAAGTAGACATGACTGTTAATCGTACTTTTCCTTGTAGCGGCTAGCAATCCAATTACTGATAATGTTGAGAACTAAAGTTATCAAGAAGAGTACAGCTCCCACAGCGTATAAGGTATTGTAATTAATACTGCCACGAGGACTATCTCCCCCTGAAATTTGAGCCATATAAGCCGTCATTGTTTCTACTGAGGTAAAGGGATTAAGGCTGAGTTTCGGCTGTTGACCCGCAGCAATCAAGACCGTCATAGTCTCGCCAACGGCTCTAGAAATGCCCAGAATAATCGAGGCAGCAATTCCAGAAAGAGCGGCAGGAAGAATAACTTTAATAATGGTTTCCAGTTTAGTTACGCCGAGTGCGTAAGCTCCTTCCCGTAACGAGCGAGGCACAGATTGTATAGCATCTATACTGATAGAGCCAACTGTAGGAGTGATCATTATTCCCATCATGAGACCAGCGCTTAAAGCGTTAAAAATTTCCAGAGGGAGAATATGCCGCAGAGCAGGTGTCACAAATAACAGAGCGAAGTAGCCATAAACAACAGTAGGAACTCCTGCCAGCAGTTCTACAGCCGGACGTAAAATAGCTGCCAGCTTGGGTGAAGCATATTCGCTCAAATAGATAGCCGACGATAAACCTAGAGGAATAGCAACGAGCATGGCGATCGCTGTAGTCAGAAACGTACCACACAGCAAAGGCCAAACTCCAAAGTGTTGCTTGGCAAATAAAGGGGTCCACTTGGTATCGAGAAAGAACTGAGCGAACGAAACTTTTTGAAAAAAGTCAAATGTCACCCGGAAGATAATAAAAACAATGCCAAATGTAGTTAGGACGGACACCAAGGCACAACAAAATAGAATCGCCCCGATAACTTTTTCCCAGATATCATCTGAAGCTCTCTTTTCAAGCGATCGCCCGTTTCCTGGGTCGAACTCATCTCTAAAATTTGCGGATTGCATAGGAGGTAAGGCAAGCGATAGGACTGTAGTAATTTTCTAATTGACTGAGGTAGGTGTTTGTTTCACAAGCCGCTAAGTAACAAATACTGAACTTTGAATTGCTTTATCCAAAAGGTGATGGAATAGACACTATTTCTTAGATCGTTTCTCTTAAATAAAGTTGGTGATGGGTTGACCTGGTTTTGCCTTTTTGAATTTAGTACCCGTTTCACCCGATGCAATTTTTTGTTTGATTTTAGGGTAAGCCTCATCCGGGAGTGCCACATAACCCACTGAATCGACCCATTTCCAAGAATTTTCTATATAGAAGTTAACAAACGCTTTAACTTGAGGTTTCGTGTCCAGCGATTTCTTGCTGACGTAGATGAAGAGGGGGCGAGATAACGGGGTATAAATATTTTTAACCACGTTGTCTAGAGGAACTGGTTTTTCACACTGCCCTTTCGGATTTTGTACGGCAACCAATTTCAACTTATCTTGATTTTCCATGTAGTAAGATATTCCAACGTAGCCTATAGCATTTCCGTCGCCTGCAACCCCTTGGACAAGCACGTTTTGATTGTGGCTGGGAGTGTAGTCCGTGCGACCATTTTTGGCTTTGCCAGTAACAGCTTGTGTGAAATAATCAAATGTTCCCGTATCTGAAGCAGGAGCGTAAAGCTTGAGTCGTTGGCTAGGAAACTTGGGATTAATTTGATTCCAGTTCGTGATTTTGCTATCTGATTTAGAGTTCCAAATTTTATCCAGTTCCTCAATCGTTAAACATTGGGAAAAATTATTTTTACGATTGACAATAACAGCAATGCCATCTAAGGCAATAGGAAGCTCTACAAAATCGATACCTTTCTTCTTACATTTTTTTATTTCTTCGTCTTTAATGGTACGTGAGGCACCAGCGATATCAATTTCACCATTACAAAACTTACTCATCCCACCGCCAGTACCACTGGAAGCCACACTAACCCGAGCATTAGAATTAACTTTTTGATATTCTTCAGCAACAGCTAGAGAGATAGGAAAACCCACAGCCGCGCCATCAACACTCACCTGACTATTCTCCTGCTCTGCTCTACTGCAAGAAGTTATACCGAAGGTAATAGTTACTATCAAAGATGGCAATAAAATTTTATGATTTAAGCGGTTGTGAAAGAACATGGTGATTTATGCAAATTCTTAGGTGGATAATAGGCACTTAATTTTTTACCTTAAAACTAGAGAATATTAAAAACGTTAAATTATGTGTTAATATTTCTTGTCATATCCAATTTCCATAAAATTTAATTCTGACCGAAATTGGCTTGATTAATTATCCTGATAAATGAGGCGCAGCCAAGCAAGTACTCCTGCACACCCTACTATCAGGAACTGAAGATTTAACAAGAGGTTTCCTTGCTACTTTCTTGGAAAATAAGCCTTCTAGAAGGTAGGATTATTTTAAGTATATTTGGCTGATTCAAATAATATACAGTAATCCGGTAGATTTACCGTACTTAACTTAGGTTAGATGTTTTTACAAGGCTTCTATGCTTGATGAAGCCATGCCAAGTTACTTATGCCTGAGCCAAGTATCGGATAACCCAGTTTGGGGCTCATTTTGGGGCTACTGGATCGGCTGTAGGTTGGGCCCTTGGCAATCTAGGCGTAGCCTTCGGGTAGGGTATACCAACCTACAATTCTTCTTAACCGAGCAGTATTGCTACGACTCCTCTTTTGCGTCTACGGTACCGTAATGGGAACCAACGCATTCTCCGGTACATAGCTGCGGTAAATTCCATTATCGGCAAAAACTAAAATCAGCCGTATCGGATAATCGGGGCTAATTTGTAAATCGGCCCAAGGCACCGCCAC
The DNA here is from genome assembly GCF_036703385.1 of Allocoleopsis sp. NCBI lineage: Bacteria > Bacillati > Cyanobacteriota > Cyanophyceae > Coleofasciculales > Coleofasciculaceae > Allocoleopsis > Allocoleopsis sp. The sequence continues at coordinate 3,632 of NZ_DATNPA010000379.1, forward strand.
CTCCAAGCACTGCTCGAATGCAGCTTGAGCACGACTAGCTCTGGGATGCCAAAGCAGATGCTCCCCAGCTTCCTCAAACCAAGTTGAGGCCGTTTGCAAATTAATCCCTAGATGATGGTGGAACAGGTAGTTCAACGGTGCCTCTTCCGGAAGTTCTGCGATCGGTGCAGGACTGTTGTGCATGATTTGATCGGGATAGAACCACAACAGATGCAATTCTGCGGGAATGTCCTGACCCGGTTGCATTCCACTTTTGAAGTCAACGCGCAAATAAAAGTTGAGGTGATCGACCCCGTACCAAAGGCGCTGAACCGAACTGCTGCGGTGCATGGTACCTCGTGCACCCCCAATCTCAAGACGACCTGCTTTATCCCAATCCTGCTCATCTCCCTTACCATTTATGACCGGGTGAATGAAGCT
>NZ_DATNPA010000380.1:0-30763 GCF_036703385.1 Allocoleopsis sp.
TATTGGAATGGTTAGCCTGCTGATGTTCCCAATATTAATATTGCGATCGCTTGGGATAGCCGGTTCACTGGTCGTGTTGCTATCCGTTGTGGCAGCCCTCACCTTGCTTCCTGCCCTGTTGGCAATCTTGGGAAAGCAGATTAACCGTTGGCGTATCGTCCGACCTGCCCCTCAAACGGGAGGAATCTGGACATTCTTCGCTCGTAATGTTGTCCGCTACGGTGTAGCCGCCGTGGCGGTTGTCTTGGTCATCCTTGCCGTCTTCGCCTCACCCTTTTTGGAGGCGCGCTTTGGGATTGGTGATGCCAGCATCTTGCCCAGTCACGTTCCAGCACGGGAGGGGGTCGAGGTTTTAAAACGCTCCTTCGGGCCAGGGGAAATTTCACCCATTTTGCTGGCTGTTAGCACTAAGAGTTCTACGGAGCACATTCTCTCTAAGCGACATATTGCCACTCTCTACAATTTAGTCACTAAGCTGAAAGCTGACTCACGTATTGCCAAAGTCAGCAGTATTGTCAACATCGACCCCAAGCTCAACTTAGAGAACTACCAGCAACTCTATCGCAATCCTAAGTCTATTCCCTTGCCTACTTTAGCGGATGCCGTGAAACAGTTGAGTAGTAACTCAACCACGCTGATCGTAGTCAATAGCCGCACCGATAGCAACGACCAGGCAACCCGCAACTTGGCACAGGAACTTTGCGCTTTGTCCCTTGACGGTCTGCAAGTCCAAGTCGGAGGTCTGGCAGCTAGTCAACTCGATACCCTGCAAGTGGTTTACCGCCGCTTTCCCTTAGTCCTGGCTGCCATCATGGCCGTAACATTCGTAGTGCTGTGCCTTCTCTTAAAGTCAGTCGTCCTGCCCCTCAAGGCGATTATGATCAATCTGCTGTCTCTTGGGGCATCCTTTGGCGCTTTAGTCTTCATCTTTCAAGAAGGCAACTTCCATACTTGGCTCAACTTCACCCCTCTTGGCTATTTGGATATCCTACTGCCCGTTATCCTTTTCTGTGTGTTATTCGGCTTGAGCATGGATTACGAGGTTTTTCTGCTCTCTCGTATTAAAGAAGCCTACGATCGCTCCGGCAATAATAGTGCAAGTGTCGTTGAAGGATTGGAGCGCACTGGACGGATTATCACCAGTGCTGCGCTGCTAATGATTATAGTGGCGGGTGCTTTTGCCCTGACTAGTATTATCTTCGTCAAGGCCTTAGGCTTAGGAATTGCCATAGCTGTCTTGATCGACGCGACCCTAATCCGAGCCATTCTTGTCCCTGCCACTATGCATCTGATGGGCAAATGGAATTGGTGGGCTCCCAAGTTTTTGGGTCTCGACCGGATTAAGTTGGATTTGGATTAGTTAACCTAGCCAATTTCCCGCTGCCAAAAGAAAACTAGACCATGCATTCAGCTCTCATCAATTTCTCCGCAGACTTGAACATTGTACAAGGAGGCAAAACTGGCTACAGCTTCTGCTGCAACTTCTGGCGGCCAAGAGTCTACCTGCTTATCCACCATCTTTTTGTCTAGGCGATTAATAGCCTCGGCTACTTGCTGAGACGTCATTGCTTCGGCCAAGCTTTCAGCTTCAATGCACAGAGGCTCTACTTTAAGGTTCTCTTTGCTAGTTGTGTCACTGCGGTTATACTCAACCGTTATTTTGTAGCGAGGCATTTGAAAGTTACTCCACTCCTGTATGGTTGTGCTCATTTAGCCAACCAGCTCCCTTCCTTCTTTGACTTCTGGATGGCTTCCACGATGGCGAGAAAGTTATCTGCTGAAACGAAAAATTGGGTAAATTAATGCAAGTCTGCCTCCCAAACAGCGATGTAAATGCGACCGGGTTCATTACGTTCAATTACACCTTTGAGGCTATTGTTTCGACCGCTCACGAACCTATAGCGATTGGATTTCCCCTGATGTACGGCCTCAATCCCTTGCTTGATGTCCTCAGAGGCGTTGCCATTGAGTATCTGATTTAAGGTCTTTGATATTGTCTTAACATCAACAGAATCCACAAAAGATGCCTCTGTTTCGCGCAGACGCCCGGAACTAGGGTCATACAGATATCCCAGATCGACTTGACCGGGTATATAGTCCTCATAAAGTAACGCACGGGTATTCCACAAACCCTTTGATGTTTTTGTTGGTTTGCCTAACTCTTGTTTGATATAACTGGCTTGAGTACCTGGGGCAAAGCTAGGAATTTTTTGGGGCGAACTAGGATTTAGCTCGTTATCTTTTGCTTCAGGTGGAGGAACTTGAATCGGTTGCGATGGGGACGATCGCGACGGTGCTTGTGAGGATGGTTGAGGCGATCGCACTGAAGGAGATTCAGGGAGAACTGGTGGAGGCGTGATATCTGAAGGCTGCGATCGCGGAAGGGAACGTGTTGGTGTGGGGGATGAGGATTGCACTGTAGTAGGCTGTTCTACAGTCGGCTCAGAATTTGAAGGCTGCGATCGCGAGATCGTTGGCGTCGAGTCAGGAAGTTGTTGGTTAGTGGGTTGTTCTGAGGTAGGCCTCGAAGAAGATGAGACAGTACTTGAGGGTTCAGGCGATCGCCTTAAGCCCAACGCCAGTCCTACAGCGGCAATGAGCAAACTCCCCGCCACCAAAGCGCCAATCATCAGTTGCTTGCGTCCATGTCCTGGGATGGCGGGACTTGAGCCGACGGGAACCGTTTGTCCGGGGAAAGGGTTGGCAATGGGGGGAGTTGCACGATTTGGGGTTGGTGGTAAACCGCCTGGAGCAACCGCTACAGTTGCCATCTCGGAAACAGCGTCAGCCGATTGTCCCGATTGTAAGGCATTGAGCATTTCTCTAGCTGTAGCAAAGCGCTCGCTCGCATTGAACCGAATCGCGCGATCGATTACCATTGCCAGGTTAGGGTTGATATTCGGAGCAGTCTGTCGCCACAAAAGCTCACCCGTGCGATCGTCCGTTGCCAATTCTTGAGGCAGTTTACCCGTCAGTAAAAAAACCGCCACTAGCCCCAAACTATACAAATCGCTGGTATACGTCGGGCGTCCCCCTGCTTGCTCCGCAGGCATAAACCCAGGTGTCCCAATTACCATCGAGTGAGCCTGGTTACCCGGTACGTTCACCTGTGTATTCATCGCTTCTTTAACAGCACCAAAATCAATCAGCACAGGCAATCCATCCCGTTGTCGGATAATCACATTATCCGGCTTGATATCTCGGTGAATCATGCGGCGGCTGTGGACATAATCCAGCACCGGCAACAAACTGACGAGTATCTGCTTAACCTCATTTTCAGAAAGCGTTCCTCCCTTTTCCACCTTATTTGTCAGGGTGTCGCCTTCGATATACTCTTGTACCAGGTAAAACTGCCCAGCTTCCGAAAAGTAAGCAAACAAACGAGGAATCTGGTTGTTTCCATCTCCCAGGTCTTCTAAAACTGCTGCTTCCCGCCCAAACCGCTCTTGTACTAGCTTGTAAGCCTGAGGGTCGTGGGTCACGGGCTTAAGCTGCTTAATGACACAGCGCCGTCCCGAAGGCATATAGGTATCTTCGGCAAGAAACGTGTTACCGAACCCACCAGCACCCAGCGTCCGGAGTATGCGATAGCGATTATTCAGCAGCGTTGGCGTCATGAGCAGTACAGGAAGGTCTAGATATAAAAAATTTTAAAATGGATGTCTCTCAACACCTAGATCTCTCCTGAATTGTACTCCCATGCAGCGTTTCGGAATCCCCCAAAGGAGATAAGCTTTTATTTCAGGTCAAGTAAACCATTTTCTTTAAGCTTTGGATTAAAGCGAATTTCGGTTTGCACACCCCGAGATTTTAGGGCTTCTAAAATTTGGGATTCAACTCTCCGTGCCACTTGTTTTAAAAGCTTAACTTGGGTCAAACCATCACCTTTCTCATAGCTTTCTTTCTCTTGAGCCGTCATTGTCAATTTGCCATCAATTGGCTGAGTCCATGCCGCTTCATCTGTTCCATTCCCAATCGGCACCTCTCCATTTTCCTGAATCCAAGCTTCCCGAATTTTTTCTAATTGGGTACGATTAGGACGGTCTATAGTTTGTACTTTTAGCCAATAGCAGGATTTAGGCTTGCGGATTAAATGTTGTTTTAGACTGAGGTATATGTCACGAGAGTAATTGATGAATTGCAGGGTTTTATCTGACGCAAAAATTGCATATACACCAATCTTTCCTTGAAACTCTTCAGGTAGATTACCAGCCTCATCCAGATAAGGGATATAGTCTAGTTCAGCCAGTTTAGTAATTTTATTCTCAGAGGTCATAAGCTAATCGATATTAATTTTTTACAGCCAGCTCGTTTATAGTCAGGCTTCAGTACTGATTTTCGACAAATCGAATGAACAGGCGCTTAATCTTATTCAAGACTCTGAATTAAAAATTAATTTTTCTTGCTTGAATTAGAAGGCGATCGCCGCGACTGTCACGGCTTAAAACTGAGACATTTAGGCGACTTTTCGATAGATGGCGCACAGACGGCTGGGAGTAAAAATTTTAGCTTGAAACATGAAATTTGGCGGAATGTTAATGATGAGATAGTCATTTGATTCATGGTATGGCTCAAATTCCGCTGGCATTCCTTTGGGAGTAGCTGTGGAGTAAGGAACGGGCTGAAAGAGTAATTCTGTAAATTCAACCTTTTGACATTGCCCTTGTCCGGCAATTTGCTTTAAAAAGCTTTCATTCGTCAGTAAACTAAATAAGCTTTGTTTGGCTTCTGACGTAAGCACAAAACTGCTCTCGTAGTTGTTAACAATTTTTAAGCGAGCCATCTTTTAGGATGATTCTTAAATAAGGTGCCACTTGGTGATTATAATCCACGAGGTACCTCTAGAAACGAAAGAGGGCATGGGAAATAGGTCACGTCTCATAGATGAACCCCGTAAACCATCTTCCCATTCCCTATTTCCAGAGACTATGCTTTGTCCTCGAAGGACAAAAACCTTCTACGGACTAGTGCAGCGCAGCAGCAATAAATGACCAGCTTGCCAATCTGCCCTAAGCCAATAAACACTAACTATTTAGCCTGCGGGTCACTGCTCACTGCTCACTGCTACTAGTATCCAATCCGTATTTTAGAAACTAAATGTAGTTCGGATAGCACCAATCACAATATCGTCGTTGTTCGAGTTGTGGTCAGGAGCTGTGAGCCAGATAACTCCTGGTGTAATGGAAATGTTATCCGTTAGCTTGTACTCATAGAATGCTTCGATGTGCAGTGAAGTGTCTGAGTCTTTGCTAATTGCATCTCTGAGAGAACGGCTTGCCCCCGTCACTTTAGGCTCCATCCCAACAAGAATGGCGGCAACGCTGCCCTCCTTACCCAAATCTGGGAAAGCAAGGTGTACGGCAAAGTTCCAGATACTCATATCTCCCCGTTCGAGAACAGTTCCATTGTCTCCTACCAAAGAGGCTAGGGTACGAGTGGCAGTATAGCCAGCCCAGCCACCCACGATAAATTTAGGACTGAACTGCCAGGAGGCTTGTATACCGTAGGAATTGCTGGAAACTGGCAAATCCAACCCTGCAAAGGGTGCCAACCCTTCTGGCAGATTGGGGTTGTCTGCCAAGGCGGAACGGAGATTAGCCCGATTGCTGCCGGCTGTGAGGTCAGTGTTGTAAGAATGAATGTAAGTCAAGCCTAGCGTCAGCTGATTGATCGGCTTAAAGGTAATTTGTGCCAATGCTCCATAAGTGCCATCAAACAAACCACTCCCTTCATCTGGTGTGGCGGCGTCACCGGCTAAATAGCCTAAGCTGAGTTCGAGAGCATCGCTGAACTCGTGCCTGATTCCGATGCCAGCCCCTCCCACTAAACCATAAATCGGGTTGCGAGTTCCAAAGTTAGACAGAGCACCCGTATCCCCGTCACCATCGATAAAAGGGTTAACTGTATTGGTAAAGTCATCCGGTGCACCAGCGTTGGCTTCAATAACAACGGTTGTCTTCTTACCAATGGGAAACTGATAGAGCAGTGCATCGATGCCAACATCATTATTACTGCCAGTACTGAACAGTCCGTCACCGAATCGCAAATCCCCCTCAGGTGTGAAGGTAGAACTACCTGAGTAGGAATCCAAGTTGACGGCTTGCAGTCGAGTTCTGAGTAAATCTTTGCCCGTAAAGCTAGTATCAAAGTTGAGACGAACGCGATCGCCAAAAGCCGTCACGTTGGGTATTTTGTCTCCTAGGGCGTTTTCCCCCGCTGCGATACCCGTCAGTCCAAAGATGACTTGAGCATTGAGCTTAGTCGTGGTAGAAAACTGAGTCAGTTCTAGTTCTGTTGTGCGTGCTTCTAAACCATCTACCCTACCGCGCAGGCTAGACAGTTCTGTGCCAAATTCTTCAATGAGTCGCCGTAATGTTGTCAAATCCTCTTTAGTCGCCAGGTTGCCTGCGCCGGAAGCAAGTAGGCGCTCAACTTGCTGTAAACAAGAATTTAAACCTGCCGCAAATTCATAACGGCTCATTGAGCGGTTGCCACGATAGGTGCCATCGGGGTAACCTGCAATACAGCCATAGCGTTCAACGAGCGATCGCAACGCTTCAAACGCCCAGTCACCCGGAGACACATCCCGTAACTGGGTGACATTCGTGACTTGATCCAGGGGATCGCTCTCGCTTGAGTTGCTGTATTCGTTGATTTGTTTTATTACATCGGCATCAGGACGCTCCTCGACTTTAGGAGAAACATTTCCTATCTGAGAAAGATTATTAACTGACTCAAGGGAATTTGCCTGATTTTCCTTGCTGTAGCGGTCGAGTTCGTTGAGTACACTAGCATCCCTATTCCCTTCAGGTAAATGTGCCAGTGGTACCAATGCTTCAGTCTCTACAGAAGCTACGTTTTCCGACTTGCTCTGCTCCTGGCTTGCTGCAATCATCGGCTCAGTTGTTGCGATCGCAACATTAGGCGCGTCATCGACTTTGTAAGAGTCAGCCTGGATCGCAGGTTCATCACTCAAAGACTGAGTTGTAACTGTTTCCTGAGAGACGTCAGAGACGCCAAGAGCGACCTTTTCTCCAAAAGTGCCATCCTGCGCTGAAGCACCAGATGCCGCAAAAATAGCTCCCCCTAAAATCGCTGGACTGACCAACCAAAATAGCCGCAACACTTTAGATGCCATGTTTATATCCTCACACCCATGCAATATTCTCAAGAGTTCTGGATTATTTGACTCATGATAATGAGAAAGATAATCAATTGTTTTTGATTGTTGGGTTTAAAGGCTACCCTTGTCAAGAAATTAAAAATCCTAGAGCGTCGGTTCATCAATGGCAGGGGTAAACCTCCGATGATTGCCTCGTAGAAGTTTGGGTGCAGAATACTCAGAGCCTTACTCAGGATTCGACGCCCTAAGGAGGATCGTCGTCTATGTAGAGCGCAACTAGTGGTAGTATCAGATCGCTGAAGAACTAAAGGTCTACCGATAAATTTTCAATTGAGGAACTAATAGTTGCCAAGAGCTGTTAAGTTTGCTACCTTAGTTAAGCGCCGAAAACAACAAGCCGGGATAGCTCAGTTGGTAGAGCAGAGGACTGAAAATCCTCGTGTCGGCGGTTCAAATCCGCCTCCTGGCATCCACAATTTTTCTGTAAGCCCCAAATGATGGGGTTTTTAATTTTTTTGCCCTCCCACCCTGATTTGACTACCGATTGACTACCAGAGTACGGGAACCTCGGAGTGAGTCAAGTTGGCGTAGTGTTCCAAGATGATTTTGGGAGAGTTACCCACCCACGCGGCAACCTGAGAAATGGGTACGGATTAACCCAGAATTAAGCAGACGGTTTACACTGAAAATGAATAACTTGCCAGAAAGCTGAAAATCCTTGTGTCAGCGGTTCAAATCCGCCTCCTGGCATTCCCCAGAGAATTCCTCAAGCATGGTAGTCCTTGTCGTAGTTATCAATGTTCTAATTTCACTACTATGCCTATATGTGGCTTGGTATGTATGGAATTTGCGCCGAGCATTAGCGATCGCCACAGCGGTAGTGACCATCTTTGAGCGTGATACCCATAACGCCTTGCAGGGTGCCCCTCAAGCTATTTCTCAAGGACAGTTAGGTGTACGCGGGTCTAGAGAAAGTTATCAGCAGCTAGAGATACAGCTGCAACGAGTTCAACAAGTTTTGGCTTTCTTGGGTTTGGTACAAACCCTTTTGCCAATAGTGACACGCTCTTCCACGAGATTTCGCCAACGCAGCCGTGCTGAAGTGTTGAAGTCGAAACCCTCTAGACGGTCACGGCGTCAACAGCGTTCTAAAAGATAATGCTTAGAGCCATCTACCATCAAAGTTTTCAGCAGATAACTGTCACCATACGGTGTAGCAATTGGGTGTGTAGTAAGTCAAATCCTGTTAATGTATAGTTTCATGTTGGAGCTATGACTCTTTGACTAATAGCTGCGCTCCACTGACACACTCAGGGAACATTGGCAGAGCCTTTTGCATCCTGAGAAGTTAAATGAGCAATGCTTAACAGATATCATCGGCAACAAGTTCAGGTCTAGCAGAGGACTCAGGTGCTAGTTACTCGTTTCCCTGAGCAAATCTGCATAAAATTGGTGTAGGGAGAGAGACCAGAAAATGTCAAAGAAAAGTACTGGAGCATTTATTAGTGGTTTGCTGTTAGGCAGCGCTATCGGAACTGTGACGGGTTTACTGATTGCGCCCCGCACGGGTCGAGATACCCGTCAGCTGTTGAAAAAATCCGCAGATGCCTTACCTGAGTTAGCGGAAGATCTATCGACCAGTGTGCAGCTGCAAGCTGATCGCCTTTCCGAATCGGCATTGCGGAACTGGGATGGTACACTAACTCGACTGCGAGAAGCGATCGCAGCGGGCATTGAAGCTTCTCAACGAGAGACTCTAGAGCTGAGACAGCCTAAAGTTGACGTTACAGCTGAACCACGCCCATCAGTTCCTGACCACCAATTGTAGGCAACGGCCGGTGATTGACCCTTTATTCTGGTTAGGACTATCCATTTTACTGGTTGCTGTTAGCTTAACCGCTGTTTTAATAGCGGCAATTCCTGCCTTGCAAGAGTTAGGACGGGCAGCTCGCAGTGTGGCGAAATTAGCGGACACTCTCGGGCGAGAATTGCCACCAACGCTGGAGGCAATTCGCCTGACGGGTTTAGAAATCAGCGACTTGACCGATGATGTCAGCGAGGGCGTCAAAAGCGCGGGTCAAGTGGCTAAGCAAGTGGATCAAAGCCTCAGCAGCGTTAAAAACCAGGCGAAGAACGTGCAAGCCAATACTCGTGGTGTTTTTGCGGGAGTCAAAGCCGCCTGGAAAACCTGGCAGCGTCCTAACGCAGGGCGCAGATCGGTTGATCGTCTCCCTCCGTCTCAAAGAACAGCGATAGAACTTCGTGAGCGTGGTAGTACTGGCTCAATGGCTGAACCACCATTCAGCAGTAATACTTATCAAGAACATGAGGCTGGCTACGAGGACAGCGACTTTATCCGGTATGAAGAGTCCTCTCAGAACTTACAAGGTGATTCTCGTTTACCCAGGCAATACGAAGACCAAGAACAACCTGATTAGATCAGCGATATTTAGTGGCTTTTCCCAACAAAGTGAGAGAATGTTTACTTCTATACAGAGCATTCTCAGATTTCTGATACTTCTATTGGTACGTTAATCTCCATACCCCTAATCATCAAGCAATTCAGGACTTATGCAGCTATACCATCTATAGCGGTTATGGTGCGTTACGCTAGCGTCACACACTCTACACATAGACCTTGTGCGTCCGTCCTAAGTTGTCATCCTTCTTTTGTTACTTCCGGGACAGAACGACGATTTTTGTAGGGGCTCTCGCATTCTTGCGACAAACTTTGTATTAAGCCTAGAAGCTTTATCCAAGAATGCTAGGCTAACGCCTCGCTTCGCTAGCGCCCAAGCTTTATGCCCCAAAATAACAAAAGAGGGACTCGGTGATATTTTTTCATTCACTGCTCACTGGTCACGGTTCACTGCGTAAGCGTGTAGGGCACGCTCCTGGTTGTGCCCTATGGTGAGTGGGGACAAATCCTGATCGTGACGTGTGTGGAGACTCGTGGGTTAGGATGGCTGAACTCAGTCAGTCAAGGCTTTGCGATCGCCCCTAATATTAGATTAAAGTAAACAAGTGTAAAGAAATTATTAGTTTGACCGAATCCGTCGTTTAAAGCCTCCCTTTAGTGTCCACACTTGTTGAGTTTGATAAAATCTACGATGCAGAACTTTTTTCCAAAACGACTACTGGTATCTCTGGCAGCGTTTTTTCTTGCTGTTTCGGTTTGGGCGATCGCACCAGTGGCGCAGGCTTTCGATAACCCTGAATTACTGCCTAACACTCAAACACCCATCATCGATCTAGCGAATTTCCTTCCGACAGTTCAGGAAGAGGAACTCATCAAAGATTTGGAAAACTTTGAGGCTGAGACCGGCTGGAAACTGAGAGTTTTGACTCAATACGACCGCACACCAGGTCGAGCAGTTAAAGATTTTTGGGGACTCAACGACAAAAGTGTTTTACTCATTGCTGACTCACGAGGCGGTAATATTCTCGGTTTCAACGTTGGGGATGACCTGTATCCATTTCTGCCTCGTACCTTCTGGGTTGAGTTGCAAACCCGCTTCGGTAACCTCTACTATGTCCGAGAGAATGGCGAAAACCGAGCGATTGTTGACTCCTTAGAGACGATTAAAACCTGCCTACGCCAAGGGGGTTGCCAGGTAGTACCCGGTCTTCCACGAGAACAGTGGATTTTGACGCTCATTACTTCAGTCTTGGGTGGGGTGATCTGTGGATTTGCCGCCATGCCCCGTAAAGAGGGACAAATTTTTGCTTGGCAATGGGCTTTAATCTTCTCTCCCCTGTGGGGCATTCTGTTTATCGCCTTCGGAATTGGGCCAGTGGTGACGCGCACCTCGGAGTGGCTGCCACTATTTCGCAACGTAATTGGCTTTGTCCTGGGTTTCCTCGTGGCTTACTTATCACCCATCATTGCTCAATCCTCTGCTTCGGAGACGTAAACATTAGGTAAATCATCCCAGTACGGCGTCTTGCCTGCACAACAACGGTCAGAGCAAGACGCAAGTTTTCTGGGCCTCAAATAAAAACAACAGAAAATGGCTCATGTGATTTGCGGCGGCTGTGTCCTGTAGTACAGTGAAAGCATCTCATCTTCTCATCAAACCAGGGAGTTAGGCATTGAGAGTTTCAGCCAGCGCTTGTACATACACTAGAGAATAAGCGCCAAATCTACGGGACTTAAAGTTGATAAATCACATTTGGATTAAGAGACATGATGGAATGGCATGTGACAGATGCCCAAAGTCTGGCAATTATTGACCGCGAAATCGGCGATCATATCTTTACGGCGGCAGAATACGAGATTGTGCGCCGAGTGATTTATGCCACGGCTGACTTTGAATATCTGTCTCTCATTCGGTTTTCTGAGCGAGCCTTACAGGCTGGAGCTGCTGCCTTAGCGGCTCGTACCACGCTAGTGGTCGATGTTCCAATGGTACAGGTGGGGATTACCCCTCACATTCAAAATACCTTTGCCAATCCTGTGTATTGCAGCATGGAAGCGTTGACACGTCCACAAAAGGAGAAGACACAAGCGGCTTGGGGAATTCAGACCTTAGCCAGACGCTACCCAGAAGGGATTTTTGTGGTAGGTCAGGCTCAGACCGCACTGACGGCGCTGATTGAGTTAATCGAGGGGGAGGAAATAAAACCCGCTTTGGTGATTGGGACCCCTTCTGGGTTTGTTGATGTGGATGTGGCGAAAGACCGCCTGAAAGACTCTTTGATTCCTCATATTCGGATTGAGGGGCGTAAGGGAAGTTCTGTGGTTGCTGCTGCGATCGTTAATGGATTGGTAGATTTGGCTTGGCAAGCCTATGGTCAGGACAGTGGCGATCTGAGCTGACAAAGAATTTGAAATCTGGTTAAAAAACAGCTTTTCCCTCAACAGCCTTCTGTGGACAGTTAACTAATTGTCTATACCTGTCACACCTGCCAGCAAGGTGTAAGAGGAACATCCTTGCTAGCAAAGGCCAAGTAGTGTGAGAAGCCTAATCCTTTAACGCCTGCGCCGCTTCGTTCTCATCTGATTGACGGGCTCTTCCTCGTCTTCAAATTGGCTCAACTTCTGGCTGACTTGGGCAAAAACATCTCGTTGTAGGTAAGGATATTCACTCACAAAACGGTTCAAACTAGGGATATAAATATCCGTGGTCTTAACAATATTCCTCAAGTCAGGTTGATAGGACAATACCAACATTTCTGCATCTTGACCGGCAGCAATTCCCTTGTGGATACGACGCAGAGGAACTTGTAGCCGTGTCCCGAACCCGACTTCGTCCTCCACTTCCACATTGAGGCGTCGTTCCCGGTTTTCAACGATAACTAACTCACCGTTATTATTCACCGTTTCTTCTTTACCAATCAAATCCTCGGTGACATATACATCCAGCACTTCACCGCGCCAGAAGCCACTGTATGGGTAGCGGCGTAGCTCCATATTACGCAACGTTGCCCAGTAAATTGGCCCCCATAGCCAATACAGTCCAGCAACGATACAGAGTAACAAGATTAAGCCATCAAAGCTACTGCCAAAAAACGCTCTTAAAAGTGAAACTCCAACGACCCCAATCACAGAAATTAAGAGTCGTTTCAAGAAATCTGGAAACTTCCCCCAAAAGTAAGCGTACTGGGGGCCGGTAGCAAGGATAGGAATGATTTGTTCAAACTTCTGGCGGGTGATGGGAACTAGCATAGTTAGCGTTTAGAGGATTTTTTCTAATCCGTAGACGAGGGATTTAAGTTGTGTGACTTTGCGAATAGCGAGAAGCACTCCTGGCATGTAGCATGAACGGTCGGAGGTGTCGTGACGTAGGGTGTAGATTTGACCTGGTGCACCAAAGATTACTTCTTGGTGAGCAATTAATCCGGGAAGGCGGATACTGTGAATCCGAATCCCTTCATCTGCTACGCTGCCCCTGGCTCCTGTTAATTTTTCAGTTTCTTTAACAATAGCTGGATTAAAGGTTTTTCCTAATTCAGCTAATAGTTGGGCGGTTTGAATCGCAGTGCCGCTGGGAGCATCGGCTTTTTGGTTGTGATGCAGTTCGATAATCTCGACATGGTCGAAGTATTTGGAGGCTTGAACAGCAGCTTGTTGAAGTAAGACCATGCCGATGGAGAAGTTGGGAATAATTAAGCAGCCTGTGCTGGCTTTTTCCGCAAAATCAGCAAGGTCTTTAATTTGTTCTGGAGACAAGCCGGTAGTGCCAACGACGGGACGAACTCCGTATGCGATCGCAGATCGAACATTGTCATAAACACTATCTGGGTGAGTAAAATCAACCATGACCCCCTGTACTTTTTCTTGGGTAGCCAGCACTAGATTCGCTTGCAGGTCGTTCAACACTGGAATTTCCAGAGGGCCACATCCGATGATTTCACCAATATCTTGACCGATGTATTCGGGATTGCGCTCAACCGCGCCAATTAAGGTCATATCCTCAGCTTGGGAAACGGCCTTAATGACCTCGCGGCCCATTTTGCCACAAGCTCCGTTAACAAGAACTGGGATAGGAGATTGATTCGACATATTTTTAGGATATCCTTGGGAACAATCAAGCGAATTTTAGACCAAGTTGGCAACAGGCGAAGCGAATTGCTCTAAAACCCGTAGGTATTGGCAAGCGGGAATATCGCCACTGGAGATGAAGGGTATGATGACCTGTCATTAGCAGGATGGTTGACTGTGAAATCGAGGGGCAATTGCAGTACAGTTACTAATAGGTGTAGAAATGTTTGTGGGAAACAGATCTTTTGGAACGTATTGAGGTAGCCGAAACTGTCCCCCTTCCGGTGGCAGCCGTCTGGGAAGCTCACGAGAATGTACAGCTCCTAGAACGCATCGCTCCACCTCCCGTCTCAGTTCGGCTCAAGGAATCTAATATTGTTTGCGGTTTAGGCACTTACTTGACACTGAGGTTTGAACTTTTTGGTTTAGGCATGGACTGGCGAGTTCAAATCACCCACTGGGACCCACCCGTCTGCTTTAAAGACGAACAGGTAACTGGCCCTTTCCATGTCTGGGAACATACTCATCATTTCATGGCAATTACGGCTGAATCAACCCGCATTGTGGATGCTGTCAAATTTGAGCTGAATCCGTTACTCGATAGTACCGTGATTCGCTGGGGTTTAGAGGGCATGATTAAAATGCGGATGCAAAATCTGAGACAGGTACTCAGTAGTCAGATTACCCAGTAGACCTCTTGCAAAAGCCGATTTTCGCCCCCCCTACCCCCCCCCATTTTGGGGGAGAATACATTCAAAGTCCCCCAGGATTGGGGGATTTAGGGGGCTTTTCAGGATTTATGCAAGAGGTCTAGTAATTAGAAGCAAAAAGTCATTTTTTAAGAGCCAGGTAGAGAGTTTCCAAGTTTTTGCGGGTAGCCAGTGTGAGGGGATGTTCCGCCCCTAACTTTTGCTCACAAATTTTCAAGGCTTGTATAGATAAGGGTTCTGCTTCTGGGTAGCGCTCCTGAGCATAATAAATCCAAGCCAAATTATGTAACTTGGTGACCAGATTGGGATGGTCTGAGCCAAGGTAGTTTTGCGTGAGCGAGAGGCATTGCTCCCACCAAGGGGTGGCTAAGTCATAGAATCCTTGACTTTGATAAAACCAGCCTAAGCCTTCCCAGCATTGGATTAAATCTTCATCGCTGAAAAATTCTCTCAGTGCTGTAGCGGCTTCTGCAACATGGGGGATGGCGGGAGTCACAGCCTCTATTAAATCGCGGCTGGGTGAGTCAGGAATTTGCTTGGCTACAGCAATCATTACTTGACAAAATGTTTCTTTTAAGTTTCTGGATTGCTCTAAGCTTTCCAGTTTTTCTTGCAAAAACTCACGAATCAATGGATGCAGTTGATACGTTTCTTCTCCCGTATATTGCAATAGATGTAGCTGTATTAATTGGCTTCTAAATGCTTTGAGGTTTTCTAGTAGCGCTGTTATCAGCTTTTCGATATTGGCTTGTGAATTATCGGGTGAAATATCCAGTAATTTCCCTAGTAAAGCACCTGGTAAGTATAGCTGACCGTATACACTTTCTACTTGTGTCCAAGGAATAGGATCTAGGGCGAAAATACTCAGCAAACAGCCTAATTCTTGCACCTCTTGAGCTAAACGTTTCCAACTTAATTCAAAGGCTGCCGCTATACTCAATTGAGCTGTTAGATTCTTGTCGGTGTTAGCTTCAGGCTGGATGATAGACTCGTGAGTAAGGTGCTGATGCTGCAAGTGTAATCGCTTCTTAGAGACACGTTCAAGGCGCGATCGCATCTTTTCTAAGGATAAATTCCGCTCTTGTTCTAGATATCGCCCGACTAACTCTATCCGTAAGGGTAAATAACCAAGCAATTCACATAGCTGTTGGGCTACGGTTAACCTCTCCCCCTGCCCCTCTCCTATAAGGAGAGGGGGGGTTAGGTTCGCCTTAACCTTTTGTTTGCTTTGTTTCCGTTTAGAGTCAATTCCGAAGGGTTTGCCCCTGGTATCTTTCACCCGGTATTTGCCAATACGCGATGCTAATAATTCCAAGGCGGCGGGTGGTGATAGGACGTCTAAAGATAGCATCTGTACTGGCTGTTCCAGTTGCAGCCTGGTAGTCATTAGTACCTTAAAACCAGATGAGGGTGGTGGCAGGTAGGGCTGTATCTGGGAATAGTCGGTGACATTATCAATAATGATGAGAACCTCCCCATTTTGCCCTTGGGAAGGAGAGACAAGCAGAGATGTCCAGTGCTGCCAGCAATACCGAACTTGAGTAGTGGGAGTTAGTTTATCGGGGATAGTGAAATGGGGGAAATGCGATCGCGAAAATTCTACAATCTGCCATCCTAAATCAGAACGGGCGAATAACCAGCAGATGCCGCCCGTGTAATGGTTTAAATTAGCCTTGGCGTAGTGAATGGCTAATTCGGTTTTACCGATGCCACTGATACCCGCGATAACAACTTGGTCATGTTCCTGTAATAGTTGGTGTAGGGTTTCGAGTTCGTTGTCGCGCCCGACAAATTGGCTGACTCCAGTTTGAGGAATAGTATCGTAGGGGTAGGGTAATGCGGGGCTACTAATGGCTGATGGCGATATGTTCTGGCTATTCTGGCTCATGCGCCCAATCCTTTCGTCTTTATCTAGGCTATCAATTTATTCATTTATGCAAGTACAGACACAGAAACCCTACTATTCTCCAGAAGAATATTTAGAACTTGAGGAGGCAGCTGACTATAAAAGTGAATACCGAGATGGAGATATCGTTCCCATGACAGGAGGGACAACGAATCACAATAAAATTGCTGGTAATTTTTATGCCTACTTGAAGTTCGCTTTAAAAGGGCAAACATACGATATCTATGTTGGTGATGTGCGGTTATGGATACCTCGTTATCGTCAGTACACTTATCCTGATGTAATGGTCATCAAGGGAGAACCTGTCTATACAGGAACAAATACAACGACTGTGATGAATCCATTGCTGATTGCTGAGGTGTTATCGAAGTCTACTAAAAATTACGACCAAGGCGATAAGTTTTTGTATTATCGGTCAATTCCTGAGTTGAAAGAATATATTTTAATCGACCAATCTCAATATCATGTGATGCAGTATGTGAAAACGGCTGAGGGGCAATGGTTGTTTACTGAGTTTGAAGCAGAAGATTCGGTATTATCTCTGCAATCGGTAGATTTTAAAATTGCTTTTAGCGACCTTTATGAAAGGGTTAATTTTGCAGAAGGTGAGGATTGATGCTGAGAAGCATAAGCGCGATCGCTAACCCCACTGCTTGAGTTAATTCGCGATCGTTGAGAATCTCTTCATTCTCACCTAACCCCTTTGCCAAATCGCCCAAATCATTCGCAAAGATGCCACCCGCCACACTCCCTGCCATAGCAAGTGTACCTGAAAGCAGCGCCGCACCTGTGATGGGGTTACTTGCGGCAAGCGCACTCGAAACCAACGTCCCACCCACCATCAGCGCCCCCATCGAGAGTAGGCGCGTCTTCGTCTGTCCCAAATTTGGCATAGAGAGAACTTAGCTATCTTGACTGCTTTCTAAGATAATCTCCAATCCAGAATGCCTCATATAAAGATGCGATCGCATGAGAGTGCTGTCCCTTTGGAGCGATCGACTTATTAATATTTTTCAAATTGCTTTTGCAGCTCTATAGCAGTTCTCCGCTACACAATTGTAAATCAGAAGAATCAAAGCCTCTCTCAGCTAAAAAAAATTATCCGCTTCCCTCTCCTTTTAACAGAGGGTTAGGGAGAGGTGGAGAGAGGTTTTCCAGAGAGGTCAAACTGTGTACCGCATCTAATCGAAAAGGGCTATATGGTGATGATTTTTCCTAAGCAAAGAGCCATAGCCCCAACCCTCAAAAAAATTCATCCCGCAGTTAGTAGCTGTGGGATGAATTAATGATTTACTTTAATTTTCTTATTGCAAGACGCCACTTTGCATCATCATCACAACAAAGATACCAACGCTCGCTGCCACTAAGACAGCACCTAGAGCAACTGATTCACCTAAATGCTTACTATTTTGTGAAACTTTCATTATTTTTATCTTTTGTCTAAGGTAATAAATGAACAATATCAGGATTTCCCTCAATTCCCTTAGAAAAGTACATACTTGTTTACTAAAAACAAATATACTTAATATTTTTGAAGTGTAGAGCTGGTTGAAATTGTCAAGTAAAGTATCGAAATCTTTCCCATGATGACTAGCTTTTAGGACTGATGCTGACAAAACAACCCGTAGGTACGTCGCGGCGTCTCCTACCACTAAATCTCGATTACATAAGAAAACAAACTTTTAATCAGTTGGCTTCCAACTGATTTGAAATGTATCGTTCATAAAAAGTAAAAGTTCACTTCGTTAAACCATGTTCTAAGGCATAACGTACTAACTCAGTACGGCTATTGGTTCCCGTTTTACTAAATAAGCGGCTGACATATTTCTCAACGTTACGCACACTGGTGTCTAGGCGTCGAGCGATTTCTTTATTCATCAATCCTTCCGCCACCAAATCTAAAACACTCTGCTCTCGTGGAGTAAAGTCAATGCGAATGGGGGGAGGTGTCTGAGAAATGCCAGTTTTATGGTCTAATAAAGCCCGAATTGCTGCAATCTCCTGCGCGATTTGCTCCAGCTCTGTGCTGCTAGACGCTTCTTTGGAAGTGGGGGTACGACGTTCCAGTAAGTTTTCAACGATCGCAACCAGTTCGTCCGGGTCAAACGGCTTTGCTAGGTAGGCATCAACACCCGCCTGATAACCCTGAATTCGGTCTGTGGTCATCCCTCTTGCTGTGAGGAACACGACTGGCAGCGACTTGAAGCGAGCGTCATCTCGGAGCTTCTTGAGGAACTGATACCCATCAACTTTGGGCATCATGATGTCAGAAATAATTAAGTCAGGCGTTTTCCGTTGCAACAATTGCCATGCATCATCAGCATTACTGGCAACCTGTACATCAAAACCACCTACTTCTTGCAGGTATTCTTTGACCGATACCCTTACACCTGGTTCATCGTCTACCAGTAACAATTGTGCTGACATCTATCTTCCTTTGCCGCTACTTCTATCAATTTAACGGAAATTGGTAGATTGATGACTTTGAAAGGCTAATTAGAGCTTGCGTCTTGGGCATAACGAGGAGCCTCTATCTACCTCAAAAGACAGAGCAAGCCAAACCTTAATTCCCTCCTAGAGATACCTCGCTTGGTTCTGACAGTTCTAAGGTTTAAGCAACAAGATAGAGGGTAGTCCTGTGCCTGCTCGCAGTAGAGCTGATGCTATAGAGAGGTAATGCAGATGAATGCAGATGAATTTTTGACGCGCTATGCCGCAGGAGAGCGCGATTTTCATGGAGTACACTTAAGCGGAGTGGATTTAAGTGGGAAAACCCTACAGGGAATCAAGTTGCGTTCAGCCAACTTAAGTGGGGTCAACCTAACTGATACAGACCTAAGTCGAACCGACTTGAGCCAGTCCAACCTGAATCAGGCTAACTTGCGAGGCGCTTACTTGAATGGAGCTTACTTATGTGAAGCCAACCTGATTGAAGCCGACCTAACCCTAGCTACTCTAGACGGAGCAATTCTAGAGGCGGCAGACCTCGATAGAGCAACACTGAGTCGAGCCAGTCTAAGTCATGCAGATTTGAATGGAGCTAATTTAACCAATGCAGATTTAAGCGGAGCTAATTTGAGTGGGGCGATTCTAGATGGAGCCGTTCTGGATGGCACCGTCTTGGATGGAGCTGATCTAAGTCAAGCCGACTTGGTCGTGGCCAATCTGACCCAAGCCAATTTGAGCGATGCCAACCTGACTGAGGCTAACCTGCGCGGGGCAAACCTGGATGAGGCTAATTTAAGTGGAGCAGATCTGGTTGTGGCAGATTTAACCCAAGCGAACTTAACCGAAGCGAACCTTAATGAGGCTAATCTGAGCGGAGCTAATTTGGAGCAGGCAACTCTCGATGGGACAATCCTGGATGAGCCCAACAACCACTAGAGCGACAGCCGATTAAGCGTGGTGTTTCCTCCACGTCCTACATGCCTTAGCCTCGGATTTCTCCCCGCCATTCAATTTTTTGCTCCGCAGAATTTCCTGCAAACGAGCGAGTTGCCACTAACTCAATTTCAACGGGTAATCCCGATTTGAGATACTGCGGAGCGATCGGCAATTTGCCTATATTTACAACAAAGCGGTTATTGCTACGAGTGATCAATTCAGCCGGAATATCCCCTTCATACCGGGTGCGATAGTCAAAACGCTCACGAAAGCGATCGCCCGATTCGGAAACTTTATACTTAATCCGAAACTGCGTGGAAATCAAATTAGACTTCCCGGCTTCATCGATGAGTGCAAAGCTGAGGTCAGTCCCACTGCCTGAAAAATCTGCCCGCTTGAGCTGAGTAGCTTCTTTTCTCAGGATGACATTAGTGGCAACAAACTGAGTCGTTCCACCTTGCTGGGAGGTTGTACCATCGACCCAAACATCTTTAGGAAAAGAAACCTTGACCTGTTTGTCATCTTCCAGACTCACCCTTACCTCTTCCCCAGCAAAATCAGTAATTGGTCGCGGTGAATTCCATACCACTTGAAATGAACGTTCAGCACGTTCTATAAATTCCAGATATTGATCCGCCATTACCGAACCAGGCGCTAAAAGGGATGCTGCACCATTGCGAGTTTGGAATATATTTTTAGACAGTGCAAAAACTCGGTCTTTGAGTTGAGGCATTCCCACCGTTGCTGTTGGGTTGTCGGATGGCAGCGCCTCACTACGCTTAATCAACGTGACGCGACCCAGCGCTCCATCACTTCCATCCCTACCATCGCTGCCATCGCTGCCATCATTGCCATCTTGGCAAGAGAACTTACGAGTTTTGCAACTATAGTCAGGACTGCCTGGAGTCCCCTTACAGGTTTGGATTTCCCAGTTGCGATCGCGACAATTGCAACCCCTACCCTCCTCAGCCCTTCGACCTCCTCGCGCTCCTCTACCCCCTGTAGCACGCACCAAGATTTGTTTTAAGTCTGCGGGATTATTGTAATAAACCGTCAACGAACCACCATTACCCCCATCCCCACCATTACCCCCATTGCCACCCTTCCCCCCATCAGCGGCACGCAGGTTACGGTCAACATTTCGCGACTGCCTACCACAATCGGCATCGTCACCCTCTCTGCCATCATCCCCATCCGAGCCATCTTCCCCGGACAAATCCAAATTCACCGGAGAACCGTTGGCAAAAATGGTTTGACTTTGACCATCTCGTCCCCGTCGTCCAGATTGTCCATCAGAGCCATTTCGACCATCCCGTCCAAAATCACTCGCTTGGGCATTCCAAGCCAAAAATGTACACCGAATAGCTTTCGGGGTGACAGGCAGAAAGTAAGGAAAAGTTAAGAAGACCAGAAATAGTGACAGCTTGCTCAACAAACGAAGTTGCATTTGACGTAACCCTGTCTACTCTCTGAGGGAAGATATTGCTAAAATTAAGAAATTACCTAATTTTAGAGTATTTGGCTCCATTTTGAAGTGCATTCTCTCCTCAAGGGTATGTGAGTCATTAGCACTCAGTCATGTAGTAGGGTAGGTAATGCCATTAAATAATTGCTCAATGACTAAGGATTCAATGAGAGCCATGTACAAAAAATTGATTAATGTATTTATTTTGGTGGCGATCGCATTTTGCTTAAGTTTGGCTAGTTCCACTCTAGCTGTATCACAAGGGGCGAATTCCCTTGCCACCGTCACAAATAACTTCGCGATCGCGCAAAGAGTTGACTGTTCTAACGCACAAACTACAGTCGAAATGAAGTATTGTTCTCAACAGTCTTATCAATCCGCAGACAAACAACTGAATCAGGCTTATCAAAAAGTCATTTCATCGATAAAAGGTGAGCAGAAGGGGTTATTGACGACTGCACAACAGGCATGGATTCGATTTCGCGATAACAATTGTAATTTTGAAGTCTATCCCAACCGTGGTGGGACAGGGTATGAAATCTTCCGCAACGGATGCCTGGAGCGACTGACTAAACAACGCACCAAAGATTTACAAGATTATTTGTCTAATCGATAATCACTTTGCGCGATGAAGACGGGATAGGGGAAGTGCAGTTTAATCGATCAGATCGCATTTTGTTACGAATTTACCACCCTACTTTCAAATAAACACCAAAGGTTTATCCTTCAACGGTGCAAAGGCTTCGGCATCAAAACGATACAAACTTGCCGGACGCCCAGCCCCTCGTGATGCCTTAAAACCCGTATCGGACAAGAAACCCAGTTTCAAAAGACGAGCGCGAAAATTGGAATAATCCGAAAAATTTTCTCCTAAAACCGTCGTATAAAGCTGATAAAGGTCGCTTAACGTAAACACTTCCGGTAATACATCAAAAGCGACAGGGCTGTACTCCAGCTTATTGCGTAAACGCCGATAACCATACTCGAGAATTTCATTATGATCAAAGGCCAGCTTTGGCAGCTGCTTAATGGGATACCAAGCAATACCACTGACGCCATCGGCAATTAATTCTGCCTCTTCAAACCGCACTAGAGCAAAATAACTGACGGATAGGTATCGAACACCAAAGCTAGAAGGTGATTCTCGCGGGTCACGACTTGGCCCTCCAAACGTGTAGAGTTGCTCCAAGTACAAATTATTCACCCGAATTTTCTCAGCCAGAATGCGATGAGCCGCATCTTCTAAAGATTCTCCGTTGCGTACTAATGTCCCTGGCAAACTCCACTGACCTAAAAATGGCTCATCTTGGCGCATGACCAATAGCACAAGTAGCCGATTTTGCTGCGTATCGACAGAAAAAATTACATTATCAACTCCAACTTTAAAGTCAGCTAGTGCTTTTTTGTTTACCTTCTGGGTGCCGCGTCCTGGCATGTGTACAATTGTTCTCGATGAATGTAATCCTCAACGGGAGGTGTCACAGCTTGTGTATCTCCATTCTCACGATACGCTGTGGAGGAAACGGCTGGTGCTTTCAGGTCTGCGATCGCCACTTTGGCTCCAAGTTTCCTCAACTCCTCTAAACCCACCTCGTCTATTTCATAACCTGGACGCGGTACTACGAGCAATTTCACTTGTTTTAACAATTGATCAATTTGATACCAACGCGGCATCTGGCTAATTAAGTCAGCACCAATCACGAGGGTAAAGCCGATTTGAACTCCCCAGTGTTCTCTGGCTTTTTCCAGCGTCTCCAACGTTCTGGGACTGCTTAAGGCTTGGTGTAGTGTCACGTTGCGTCGAGGCGGTTCAATTCCCTCTATCAGTAACCGTAACATCTGCGATCGATGTTCTAACGGTGTCTGATGAGATTTAAAGGGATTATCCGATGCCCACACCGCGACATAGTCATAGTGCTGGGATAGCCAGTTGATAATCACTTGATGGGCGGCAGTTGGTGGATCGGCGCTGGTACCGAATAAAGCAATGTTAACCATAAAAAGGGTTGAAGGTTTTTAAGAGTTGAAGGTTGAATGTTGGAAGGTTGACTGTTGAAAATTCTTAAGAGTTGAAGGTTGAATGTTGGAAGTTGGAAAAGATAACCTTTTTAACTTGTTAGCCTGTAACTTTCTAACCTGCAACTTTCAACCCTGTCTTTGCTGAGTAGCTTGAGTCAGCTGATGCAGGGTATCAGAGATTTGTACGGGCAACGAAGTTGGGTCATGGAGTTGGCGTGTTGAGGTGGAAAGCGTGGCAACAGACGCAGCTGTGCGCTGTTGGATTTCATTTAAAGGTTCCGGTGGCTGTATCCGTTGACCTTGTTTCATCACCACTTGTAAGAGGGGCTGCTCACTTTCTAGTGGTACTTCGGAGGCTAGTGCCAATCTATCTTTGATGAGTTTACCCTCGACAATTTGGCGATAAATTTGCTTGCGTCCTGGATAGGTGGCTTTGTTAATTGTTTGCTTCATGGTGGCAATGCCATCAATTTCGACCAGCTTATAGACTCCATTCACGGGCTTTCCGGTAACCAGTCGCGTTCCCAGTCCATAGCCGTCGATGCAAGCCCCTTCCTGTTTGAGTCTGGCAATTTCATACTCATCCAAATCACCACTGGCGAAGATCGTCGCATTGGGCAGGAGCGATCGCACTTTTTGAGACAAGGTTACTAAATCTCCAGAATCCAAGCGCACACCACAAACATCTATTTCGCCAGCTTTTTCCCGTTGTACCAAACGTTCTGCCGCTGCGATCGTATCGTAGGTATCGATCAACAAGGCTGCATTAGGAAAGTAGCGATAGAACGCACTAAAAGCATCCTGCTCACTACCTTCTATGGCTGCGATCGCCATCACCAACGCATGAGCCATCGTTCCACTTGGCTTTCGCCCTAACTTCAGTGCTGCCAGCACATTGGATGTCGAATCCAACCCCGCCGCTATCGCCGCCCGCGCCGCCCATATCGCGCCCTGAGGACTAAACGCTCGCCTCGTCCCAAACTCCAGTAACCTCGCCTCTGGCCCCGCCACATCTCGCATCCGTGCTGCCCGTGTAGCCACTAAAGTCTGATAGTTAATCGTATTCAACAGATATGTTTCCACAATCTGCGCCTGCCACAGGGGTGCATCCACCCGCAACAACGGCTCCGAAGCAAAAATCGCGGTTCCCTCCGGCACTGCCCAGACATCACCGGTAAAGCGTCCCTCAGCAAGCAGTGACCAGAATTGTTCAGGAGCTTCCGCAAAAATTCCTGTGGTCTGTAAAGCCTCCAGCTGGCTTTCACTGAAATGAAACTTTTCCAGGTATTCCAGTGCCTGTGCTAGCCCCATTGCAATCAGATAGCCAAAGCCCTTGGGTAACTGTCGCACAAATAGCTCAAAGGAGGCGGGTCGTGCGAACAGACCTTCACCCGTATAGCAAGCCGCCATTGTCAGCTGGTAAAGATCAGTCAGGAGGCTGTAATCCTGTGCACCTAATATCAGTTCCTGGTCTTCAAGGTTCATAGTTGCAGGAAGATTGTCAGGGTTTAGGCTGATTCCTCAGGGGCAAGTGTTTTTTGCCCAGTGGGAGCGTATTTATTGCTTTAATTATAGTAGATTTTACCAAAAATAATGACACTCAATCTTATATAGACCTGTTTAATTACCTGAGCGAAGAGGATACTGTAGAACATAAACACGCTTTCAACACAAAGCGTGTAAGAGGATTTCCCTGTAGAAGGGTTCTAAACCCCTGTAGACGAGATATCAAGAAAACGCAGGGAAACTAGATGTGATAGATTTCTTCATAATTTACTCAATAGTACAAAAATCTTAATAGTTTTTTAGCTAAAAACCACCGCTCAATGCGAAGCTATTGCTCTCTCCAGTCTCGCTATCCCCGAAGCAAGAAGAGTCACTGCAAATAATCTTTGTGAAAGACAAATAAACTTCAATAAAGTTTATAATTTTGTACAATAAGCCAAACAATTAGATTTTTTAATCCCTTCTGAGAAAAGTATTGCAAACCAAATCAAACAAATATTGCAATTTAACTCAAATCATCGAAAGTTGCTCATAATTTAAGCAGACTAGAGATAGAATTCAATTTATCTCAATTTCAGCTCATCCTTTAAGTTATCAGGAGAGTAGTGTTATGGGTATTTACAAACTGTTTAACAGTATCACTCAATATCTCTCTGAAGCAGCAGTCAGGATTTTTAGTCCTAGTGACGATGCTTATCCGATGATTGGTGTGCAACCCTTTAGCGGTGAACCCTTTGAAAGAAATAGAAGAGCAGATTGGTAACGATTAACAATAGCCATTTTTGACACTTTTCATCACTCAATATTCAATAAAGTTGGTGGAGATTTAATAATTTTCTCCACCGACTTTTGGAATTTGTTGATTAGAACTTATTGGCTAGTACCGGGCAGTCAATTATTGTACTGTAATTTTCTCCAATTGATAGTTACTAATGGGGAATTTACCCCATCAGGCATGGCCTAATTGATACTTCAAGAGTGTAGTTTAACAGAACCAATATAAACCCCTAACTCCCCTAAGAGTCAGGGATTTAATGGTACGTTCACCTAGCTATCCTAAATGATTCATGAGAGCCCTCTTGCTTACCTCTGTGTCCTCTGCGTCCTCTGCGGTTCTTTAAAACATGTATGTCTCACGAATCAAATTAGGACTGCTATAGCGTTTTCCTCAGCTAAACCCCTAAACGTCTACTACCTCTGACCGCTCTGATGGGGAGTTTAGTCCCCCGTTGGTAGTAACAAGGTGAAGGAAGCGACAAAAACTTCACACCGTTTCTAGTTAGCTGTTTTATTTGCACCGTCTGTACATCTGACGCCGCTCTCCTTTGATGTACAGCAAGGGACCACAGCGGTATAACTCCCTGCCGGTACGATATCTATTCGTCTATTAGACTTACAAGCATCTAGATTAACCCTATTGCTTTACAGGCAGAAGAGTTAGTAGCTGGTTGTCAGCCTACTGGGCTAAACCCATTTGACTACTGTAAATAATGGCACAGAATAGAATGTTATTTTTTTAAAAGATATAAAGTTTTTACTTTAATAAAGGGTTAAATGAAACGATCTTGTAACATTTGAGTTGATCCCAGGCCAGAAGGGCTCCTGGGAAATCCCCTTGCCTAGGCTCGAAGGCAAGGGGCGCTTCTAGATTTATTTATGGAAATTTACAAGGAAAGCTGTCGTAGTTGGTACTGTTCCTGATTAAACCGCTTTTGTTCTCGCGTTAATAAGTTGTACTCGATGGGAGGTCGCATATCCCACTGGACTTCAGCAAACATTAAGAGGCTCACGCCCATCATGATGCCGGTGGTGAGAAATTGTAAACCTCCTGCATAAGGTAAGGCAGCAATACCTACAATGTGAACGAGACCTGCAAGGATAAAGGCACGCGATCGCATCCCCACTCCTGTACAAAAGTAACCAAAGGCGCTTAGCCCTAACCACAGAGGACACAGACGCATTAAGATTTCTCCCCAACCTAGGAAGATGCTGAGGTCTGTTAGGATAACCCCCCCAAGCATGAGACTGACCCAACAATACAGTACCCACTGCAAGCGCTCTACTTTTACCCAAAAGTGAGTCAAGAACACCATCGCGATCGTACCGATTAGGGTGAGGGTTGTCCAAATTCCGGCTTGGATCACCCAGCTGATGGGAAGAAATTGAGCTGTGATAAAAATAACGGCTGAAATAAGGCCCCAAAGGATAAATACTTGGTCGATTCGAGTATAAAAGGCCGAAATTAGCGTCTTCTTCCCAATCTCGAGGTGAAGGCGTAACAGCCCTTGGCGGTCTTGATAATCGAGTGATTCTTGCTTGCTCCGGAGAATGGGTTCTGTGGGATTGAAGAAAGTCATCAGGCGTCTATCGTTGAGGATATGTTGCTGCGGTTATTAGTCTAATTTTGGTAATATATCTTCACCTATCTCAAAGATAGTACATATTTGAAAGGAGAAGTTTGTACCTTTTCATTAAGACTGTTCGCTACCTTCAGCTCTAAGGCGATCTAGCTTGCTTCTACGGGAGCCGCGACATTAGCGTAGCGGGACGCGGTAGCATCCAAGAGCGCTGTGCCGTAGGCAATAGATCTCTCCAAAGTAGGTGGAGTGAGGGAGAGAGTCGGTGTAAAACTATACAACTTCGAGTATAGAGCCGAGTTCTGCCACCCAACTTCAGCAGAATGGCTGAAAAATGCCGGAAAAATTCCGCCTTTTAGCTGAAGATCAGAAGCACTCTATGTATTAGCTGCCGAGGGGGAAAAATAGGCTTAAGTAATAGGCCAGCGCAGCACTCCCTAAAGGAACAGTGAGATTATCGAGGCCAAGCTTGGAGAAGGATTCTAACGTTGTGGCAATGATTGCGATCGCGATTGGCACTAACCAAGTTTGCCACACGTTCCCTTGGACACTCAAAAGAATCAAGCAAGTCACAGCATAACTCGTCAGAGCCATCGTTAAAGAGCCTTCCCAGCTTTTTTTCATGCCCCAGACTTCATAGGGATGTTGACCAAACTGCTGACCAATTAGCCCAGCAAGTCCATCCCCCCAAGTCATCACTAGAATACCAATAGCCGCATACTGAAACTGCTGAATTGGCCAAAACCAGGCGACGAGGACGCCGATACTAATCGCATAGAAGAATGTGCCCAAGCTTTTGCGTCCAACACTATTAATACCGGGCAGGATGGGGATGTAATAAGACAAAAGCGCAATAATACTGGCGATGATAGAAGCCGAGATACCGACCCAAGCCGGGATTTGCAGCCACCAAGCTATCAAAATGACGTTGCCGGTGCCGATGTGAACGATCTTACGCGCCAGTTCTGAATTCGTGGAAGTACGGCGATGCAGGGTCTCCGCCACTAGCACGATGGCTCCTAAACCGAGTCCAACAATACTAATGTGGAGCCATAATTCTGGAGTGGATTCTAACCAGGGGATAGATTGAAACAAGGACTTGTTGAAGCAGAACTTAAAACCTTTCTATCACTGTATCGAGATTTGGTTCACAAAATGAAGATATTACTGATTTGGCTGATTAGGGGCTACCGCTCTTTTATCTCTCCTCTGTTTCCACCCGTTTGTCGCTTTCAACCGACCTGTTCGAGCTATGCTATCCAAGCGATTGAACGGTTTGGGGCTTGGCGCGGCAGCTGGCTAGCGATTCGACGAATATCGCGCTGTCATCCCTTTCATGCAGGGGGTTACGATCCCGTACCCGCTAAAGTGGAGCGCCCGAAGGATGAATAAAAAGCCATCCCTCTATATTTGATCTGTACTTCGGAAGCTTCCTGAGGACAAAGCGTTCAACATCCAAAATCGTTTTAGGCGCTCTGATCGGTACTTACTCAGGAATAGGTCAGGAAATTGAATACTGCGGAGCTGTTGAGATTTGTAGCCAGAGTTGGATGGGATGGCTTCAAGAAATCTCCTGAAGCCGAGGGGCATCAGAGAAATTACCGCCACCCTTCAATGCTGAAAGAAATTATGGGAACCGCCCATAGTTTAATCGCAAAGTGACTCCACCAGCTAAGAGAGCGCTTCATCATGGGGCGTTGGTAATGTACAGCAGTTGACATCATTGATGCAAACTTTGCCCCACTGTAAGGCCCAACGAACCAAGGCCACCCGGTTATCGGTCGATGTCTTGGTCAGGATGTTGCTGATGTGGTTATCGACCGTGCGCTTACTAATTTCTAGCTGCTGGGCAATCTCCTGATTGGTTAAACCAGCGGCTACTAGTTCTATAATCTGTACTTCGCGATCGCTAAGAGACGCGGGGGTATATGACTCGCCACCAGCCATAGGTATTTTGCCCTTGGTATATCTACTTACCATTTTAGAAGATCGTTTATTGAGACTACCTGAGAGAGGTCTAGCCAGGGACTCCATCTAAACACTTAGTGCAAGCGATTACAGTTCCACCCCTAATGAGGGTGATGGTGCTTTCAAGCTTGACATCTAAAGGATTCACCCCTGACTAAGGAGAAAAACCTCTTGATTTATTAAGTATATATACATGAGTAAATTTATCTATTTTTTTCTGGAAGGATGAACTTTCCCTGTGGGAATTTTCCTCTAAAAGTGAAGTAGTCTACAGAGGCACAAGAAGAGCGTCACGCCTCTGGTAGTCTGAAAGCAGTAGAGATGTATGCAACCGTGACCAATCTTCGTGTACTCTGCCTGGGTGAAATATTGTTTGACCTTCTAGCGGATCAGCTAGGGCGATCGCTAGAAAACGTTGAATCCTGGACACCTTATCCAGGAGGGGCTCCAGCTAATGTTGCCTGTTCCTTAGTGAAGCTGGGAACCCCTGCTGGCTTTATCGGTTGTGTGGGACAGGATGAAGCGGGAGATACTTTAGTTAAGCTGTTGCAGGAAGTTGGAGTAGACAGCACTGGTGTCCAGCGCCATCCAACGGCACCGACACGAAAAGTTTACGTTGTGCGTTCTGAGAAGGGAGAGCGCGAATTCGCCGGTTTTGGCGAACTGGATACCTCAAAATTTGCCGATGCTTTCTTGCAAGCCTCCAAGTTATCAGAGCGCTTATTTGAAGAGGCTGATTTTTTAGTCTTGGGAACCTTGGAGTTGGCTTATCCCCAAACGCGTGAGGCTATCCAAAAAGCGCTGCACTTTGCAGAACAGTATGATGTCAAAGTCTTAGTAGATATCAATTGGCGTCCGATGTTCTGGTCTGATCCCAGTGAGGCTAAGCCACTGGTTCAGGAGATTTTGCACAAAGTCGATTTTCTGAAGATTGCCAAAGAAGAAGCGGAGTTATTCTTTGATACTACAGATGCGGGTGCGATCGCTCATCGTCTTGGTTCGATCGAAGGCGTCTTAGTGACGGATGGAGATAAAGGCTGTGCTTACTGCCTGAGTGATCATGAGGACAAGGTTTCAGCATTTTCAGTGGATACTAAAGATACGACGGGTGCCGGGGATGCTTTTGTCGCCGGATTCGTTCACCAGCTATGTCAGCATGGAATGAAGAGTATTGCTGATGCTGAGTCCGCTAAGAATGTGGTGAGGTATGCCAGCGCTGTAGGAGCACTGACAACATTGAAACCAGGTGCGATCGCGGCGCAACCCACAGTTGAAGAGGTAGAAGCGTTTCTCCAGGAACAGTGAAAGGGATTTTATAAAGTAAACATTAAATTCTTGTTGGATGGGTTAGAGGCTTTCTAAAAGGTCGTTATTCACTGATAACTTAACTGTGCTGTAACGCACTATCTTCAGGTGGTGCGTTATACCAATTTCATTAAATAGTGCTACATTTCGACCCCCCCTTATAAAGAGGAGAACAAGAAAAGTATTTCTAGCAAGCATTTAGGAAATTGGTATTACACTTCGTTAACGCACCCTACAGATTTAACTTTATAAATAAGCTCTTAAATTTACATGACCACTGACCAACTCCTGCAAAGCATAATTGCCTATCAAATTGCCGCAGAACCAAACCAGCGACTTACTTTTGCCGAGTATATGGACTTGGCACTCTATCACCCAGAACAGGGTTATTACGCAATAGGTGCTGTCAACATCGGTTCAGATGGTGACTTTTTTACCTCACCCCATTTAAGTAGAGATTTTGGGGAGTTATTGGCTGAACAGTTTGCCCAAATGTGGGATATTTTAGGACGCCCTACTCCTTTTACCTTAATGGA
>NZ_DATNPA010000381.1:0-6900 GCF_036703385.1 Allocoleopsis sp.
ATTATTCGCCCCAATACCGTCTTAGCTGATGTCCCAACCCGTTATGCGATTCCTGGGGCTAAACTGTACAGTCCTGCGGATTACACCGAAACCTTTCAAGGACCGGTACGGGTTCGGGTTGCTTTGGCAAATTCCCTGAATATTCCAGCCGTGCGTGTACTGGAAAAGGTCTGTGTGCCAACATTTTTAGACCGTCTGCATCAACTGGGCTTTGCACACTTAACTCATTCCCCAGATTATTACGGTTTGGGATTAACACTGGGCAGTGGTGAAGTGAGTCTTTGGGAACTCGCTCACGCTTATCTCATCCTGGCAAACCAAGGACAAGTCACATCGCTTGTTACTCAGATAAGTTCACCCCAAACCTTCCTGACAAAGGGGGGAAATCAAAAGGAGAATAATCCTAAACAGTCAATTGGCACAGCTTCGAGTTGGGCGCTAATTACGGATATGCTGAGTGATTCTCATGCCCGTGCTAAAGCTTTTGGTGTTGATTCAGTGCTGAATTTACCCTTTCCAGTTGCGGTTAAAACGGGCACCTCCTCCAATTTTCGCGACACTTGGACGGTGGGATTTACAACCGATTATACCGTTGCGACTTGGGTGGGTAATTTTGATGGCGAACCGATGCGACAAGTTTCCGGAGTCACGGGTGCCGCCCCACTCTGGAATCGGATTATGCTACACCTACACGAACATCAAGAACCTGCCGCCTTTTCCCCTCCCTCCGGTTTAGTGCAACGACCGGTGTGTGCTCTTTCTGGAATGCGCCCAACTCCGGCTTGTCCTTCAGTTGTGCAGGAATACTTCTACC
Organism: Allocoleopsis sp.; assembly: GCF_036703385.1. Classification (NCBI taxonomy): domain Bacteria; kingdom Bacillati; phylum Cyanobacteriota; class Cyanophyceae; order Coleofasciculales; family Coleofasciculaceae; genus Allocoleopsis; species Allocoleopsis sp. The sequence continues at coordinate 815 of NZ_DATNPA010000381.1, forward strand.
CAGAAGACTTAGGCGAATACGATCGCACGTCAGATACGTTCTATCAAGTGGTGTCTCAAGGAAGTGATGGGCAACCCGCACAGTATCGCCTGAATTTGCCGGAGGAATATAATGAATGGTTGGCGATGCAACCGCGTGAAGCGATGCAATCCTATTTGCCGCAGACGTTCCCGCAGGCAAGGGATTTGCCCCTAGCGGCTAGTCAGCTTAAGATTGTGTCTCCTCGCAACGGCGATTTTTTCCTATTGTACCTAGCAGAATCGGTTGCTGCCCAAAGGTTAGAGTTCAAACTTGCTGCAACACCCAGCCAACCTGTGGAGTGGTGGCTCAATGGTCAAAAGTTAGTCACGGATTCAGCAAATTCTGTCTTCTGGCAACTTCGCCCTGGCAACTGGACATTGGAAGCCAGAAGCGGTGAAATGAGCGATCGCGTGAGTTTTCAGGTACAGTTAGCAGAGAATCGAGCCACCCGTCGGGGGTTTTCGATTGCCCCAAAGGGTCACCAGCAAAGGTGATCGCAGGTTCTGCAACAAAACATTAATGGCAACTCCTATCCATCACACCGCACAGCCAAGTTCTGAGTTCTACTCTATTTTTTCTGAGGAAGAAGTTTTAGGGATAGTTCATGCCTTACAAGTCAGACGAGAAATCCCGCTAAAGTATTCTTACAAAGGTACAGGTGCAAAAAAATGGGATAATTTTTATCTCAAACATATTGTCCCTAAATGGTATCGAACATCCAGTTGTGAAATTGACCTTCTAAGAGATAATTTTGAATACCTGAATTGCCACTTTCAAGGTTGCGAAAAAATTAATATTGTAGATGTAGGAGCAGGAAACTCATATCCCGTCAAACGATTTATCTCAAGGCTTCATAAATTGGGTAAAGTTAATAAATATATTGCTTTAGATATCAGCGAAGAATTACTGGATTTATCTCGAAAAAATTTTACTAAATGGTTTCCCACTATCGAGTTTATCAGTTACACCATTGATATCGAAAATAGTTGTTTGCCTCCAATCCCCTTGGACAACCAGACCAACCTTGGAACTGACGATACAGCCAAAATGATTTTACACTTAGGTGTAACAATGGGCAACCATCACGATAGAATCCAAGTCCTCAAAAACTTTAGGAATAGTATGGGGAAGCATGATTTACTAGTCTTCACCAATGAAATTGGTTCTAGCTCTCAATGGGATGGAATAGCCAGAGGTGGATTCAAGTATCATGTTGATGAAGTCTATGCATGGATTCAGAAAGATATTGGGCTTAGCTCTGAAGATTGCGAACTGGTGAGAAAGTATGATGACAAAACAAATAGCATAGTTGCAAATATTAAACTTGGTCAGGACTATAGGATAAATTTCAAGGTTAGTGGAATTGATAAGAGTCTTCAAATCTCTGAAGGTGAAGAAATTACGATTTGGAGACAGCATAAGTATGAACTACCTGAACTCCAACAAGAAATAGAACGAGCTGGACTACAACTCGTTCACTACAAGACTGATAAATACTTATCCAATATGATGGTGATTTGTCAGGTAGCTAGTAACTAGACCCCCTTGGCAGAAATAATCTATCCATTCTGAATCCGGGTATAGCGTAATCTCTGCGATCGCTTTGCGCTGCTCCTTGGGGGCAATCGCACTAAGCAACGTGCATGTTTGCGATCGCTCTCTGCCTATTCATTACGATGTCCAGTTGATTAGCCTGAATATATGTTTGTAGTGAGCGCTTCAGCGCTTACTCCGAGAGAACTCGCATTTCTCACTACATGCCTATCACATATTATGGGTGATTTGCCGGATATCATACATCAGCTTATCTTATCAATCTGATTAGGTATTTATATCTATTTTAACTTTTATTCATAAAGCTAAATAGATATGGTTAAAACTAGATGTCATGAATCGATGACATTATCTTGCTGCCCCTAGTTTTTCAATTTAAACCATCACCAAGCCGACTCTCTATTTGTCGTTGTTGTAGAGATTTATGAAAGGATATTTACCCAAAAAGTGGACTAACTACACCTATCTACCCAGGTTCAATTACAAAAAGGTTCAGTTGAAATGGGAGAATTACTGGTTCAAGATACGGGGAAGGTGGAGTTCATGTCCTCTAACCTGTCCTATAAATCGACCTCATCATCGACATATCTTTTGGAGTTGGTTCGGTAGTTTCATAGCCATAGCAGCAACGGCTTACCTAAGCACGAAAACCCATACTCCCCTACTGATGGCTCCCTTTGGTGCGACTAGCGTATTAATCTTTGGCGTCCCTGACAGTCCTTTAGCTCAACCCCGTAATGTGATTGGTGGTAATCTCGTAGCGGCTCTAGTCAGCCTGACTATTCTGCATCTTTTCGGTGCGTCACCTTGGGCGATGGGACTGGCAGTAGCGACGGCTATTGGGATGATGCAGTTCACTGGCACTGTGCATCCCCCTTCGGGAGCAGTTGCGTTAGTTGTGATGATGACAAAGGCTTCCTGGCATTTCTTGCTAACTCCTGCCTTGGAAGGTTCTTTGATTCTGGTACTCTGTGCTGTGGTGTTCAATAATCTGGCAGAAGAGAGGACTTATCCAAGCCATTGGTTATAGCAAAAGGCAGTTCGCGCAGCGTTCTCCGCAGGAGTAGGCTCCAGGGCAGAGGGCAGAAGGTTCATTACTGGTTACATGGTCGTTTCAGCCGTTAAATCTGTTTTAACTAACATCTTGCACCATTCTCAACCAGCGTGATAACCCGCCAAGAACTTAAGTTCTTGGCTAATAGCTCAAGTCCACTAAAGTGGACTAAAATCCTTAATTAGTAGGGAGCTGAGTCAATTTTCCCATTGTTCACGCTCCTGAGATAGTAGCCAGTTTGGGGTTTGTTTTTCAGGTCAAAGGTATCACCATTCCTAACTCTCCAAATCTTGTAGTCGGAAAAAGTCAGGGGGGTTTGGGGTTCGCAAACTTCTGGCAGGTGGTCGCCCAAGACGAAGTAAGCTGGCCCTTTTCCCATCACTCGTGCTAAACCATTTTTATCCACAACCACTGATGTCCCCTCATTGACTGCGATCGCAAGCGCACTATCTGCTATGCCATCTCGAATCTGTCGGGCGATAAAAGTCATGGTGCGACCCATGCGATCGCGTTTATCGAAGTGGGTGTCTGCGATCGTTCCTTGCATATTTCCCCATTTGAACAAGTCATACGTAAAAAGGATGTCTTCATAGGGGTCTTCCAGTGCATCGCGAGACTCAACCGCGTTGGAGCAAGCGTTGTAGACAAACTCACTTTGAATCATCGTCCCTGCACTTGTTCCACCAATTCCACCTCCCTTGGCATAGACAGACTTTAAGGCCGTCTCAACTCCTGTTCTCCTAAAGTTCCGCGTGTATTCGCACTGGTCACCGCCTGCAAAGAAGACGACCTCGGCATTGCGAATTGTGTCCGCAACATCGGCACGGCTGGCGTCCTCTCGCGTTGGGATAACAAGGGTTTCCGCCGAATCTACGCCGTTCATGGCAGAGATTGCCTCATTGTACCCCGCCCCACCAGAAGACCGAATCACCACAACATCGACCTTGGTAGAACAGTCCGTACATCCCCTCACTTGGTCGATCATCCATTGCAGCGCTTCATCCACATCAATGCCACCCCCACCCAAGTCAAACGCTGGGCCAGTTAATCGAGGATTGACATCAGCGGCATTTCCCTGTAAATAGCGCATGACCTTCGCTTCGGCAGGGAACGTTAAGACAGCCATGCTTACCAATAGGGCAACTGCGATCGCCCAAAACATGACCACCGTATTTTTGAGTATGGGTAAACGGAACCTTCTTAAAGAACTTGCCATACCTTGCCCCCTAGATTAACTGCAATACTTGAATCGTCTCACGCGATCGCCCCAGTTTGTAGTAGCGCTTTAGAGCTCATCGGTATTAACTTAAGTGCAAAAAGTTTCTAAAAACTGATCAACATGTTGAAGTATAGGAACACGGTAATTGAGGTAGTCGTTTGTATGGAGCCGTAGGCGACCGTCAGAATTAGGAAGATGATAAGTATTAGTAGGAATTTCTGTAATCGTGTCTGGACTCCTAAGCGCTGTTACGGACTGATTAAATAGGTCTACCTGATAAAGCTTAGAAGGAGTTTTTTTTAGTGATTCTCTAAGCTCATCGCAGCAGACAAATTCGTAAACATAGTCATCTATCTTAAATACTAAGAGAGTTACTGGGCTATACAGTGACTCATCTAGTCCACAATCACAAACATATTCCTTCCAGTAATCTTTGAGGTGTCTACCTTGCTTTTTCTGAGAGCGCATGGCAGAACCGAGGATGATTTTGTCATGATCATTGATGTTAACTAACACGACTAGAACTGTATACTCCTTCACCTCCCCTTCGTCTAGTTCTTTGTAGTAACCAAGAACAACAGACCTAACAGAGGGAAAAAGTGTAGTACTCTTGTTTATAACCTGAAAAATCCTTTTCAACTCAGAAGTAGGTTGAGCTTTTTTTCGGATATAAGATTTAACTTTAGTCCCGTTTAAATGTGGGTTGAGTAGGTTAATGTAGTGCTGTTCCCACTCATTCAACTGCTCAAGGGGGAAAGATTTCCAGTAAATTTGGAAAGACTTTTTCTTATTGGTTCGACTCAGTTGAGGGTATCTGTGATGTCCCTTTCCTCTCCAGCGATTGTTTAGGTTTGCCGATTTCCCAACATACCAAACTTGTTCGGCTAAATCTGTTATAACGTAGATTCCAGGATAACTAGGGAGCTGAGTTCGCTGAGTTAAGGGAAGATTTGACCACTCTTTCCACTCCATTATTAATCTTTGAAGGCTTCGAGTTTTGAGAATTAAATCAATCCTAAGTTAACTTCCAGCGCTATATAGGGTCAACATTTATTATCCATTGGTAAAAAAATGTTCCTAAGTCTCAATAGACATCTCCCCTATTCAGAACTTACGTAACAGTTGGTAGTCCTGGGTATGTTTCCGTAACCCGAAAGCTGACGCTTGTAGTATATGTAGTATTTTAAACCGAGGCTTAGGAGGCAACATGAGTAAAACTAGCTGGCGCAGTTTCAAAGCCTCCCTGAACCATAAAGGCAAAGTCTACACCCTCCAAGGTCGTATTCATCTGAAGCGAGGTGTCTTTCCTGGCGAAGTGGAAGTTCTCACGATTAACGACATCCCAAGCCACCAAATTTTGCCGGGAATGTCTGAAATTCCCTACACCACAACCCTCAGCCATCCGTTCATCCTACCCACCAAATCACTTGCAGCCACCTTTACCCTAAAAATGGATGGAACAGCGATTTTGTTTTCGCCACTCCTGCTTCCGGATGGCGAGGTTGTTGTATTTCCTCGCACGAGGGGAATGGTAGTCATTCAAAATACCAAGTGGCGACCCCTGCGGAGTTTGGTTGAACAGGCATTAGGCAAGGAATTGCACCAACGTATCGCTACAGTATGCCAGCAGCAAAATGCTACGTTGGTTTTTGAGTTATGGGGAGCCAATAATCAACATACGGTGCAGTATGATTCCAGCTTGACTCTCTCGCTGCATACGATGATTAAAGGGCGTAATTCTCTACAGCCTTGGCGATTTGTAAAACAAGTTGCTAAAGCGAATAATATTCCTACCGTTGAGGAATTGGCGCGGGTTGTGCCACCGCAGTTAACGGAAGATACCCTGTTGCAAGTTAGCCAGAAATTGGTGACTCAACAAGAGAACGAAAATAACCCGCAACTGGGACTGTATCGCTATGAGGGGGTTGTCCTCAACGTGGAAACTCAGTCTAGGGGATTGCAGTGGAAGTTTAAGCCGCCGTCGATGGAAGAGTATCATCGCCTTGCTAGGACGAAGATTCTGCCCATCACAGTGTTTCACTCCCTGTGGAAACGGGTTGATCAGGGTGAAGAGGTGTCCTTAGCGGCGCTGGTTGAAGGGATGGGCAAAGAGTATGGGGAGGAGGTTGTTGCACAACAGCAAGATGCGATCGCACATCATTACTGGTTCTGGTTATCCAAGTACTATAACCTTGTCTAAGTTTAAAGAGCCTTTTCGTATATTCGGTAAGTTTTATA
>NZ_DATNPA010000382.1:0-4004 GCF_036703385.1 Allocoleopsis sp.
AGAAGCACCCGGACTTCTTCCCTCGAATGCAGAAAATGCAAGTCAAGAAGGTGCAATTACTAATGCCCAACCAAAAGACTTAGAACGGGAGCCTGAAGAAACAGGAACAAACCGGGAAAATGCGATCGAAAGCTTCCGAACGATCCTCAACGATTTAGGCGTAAAATATGTAGCCCAAGTTGTAGGGAGAAGCCTTAGCGACGAGTTTTGGTTTTCAGTAGACGAAGCCAGGGCAAAGCAAGATCAAAAGCACCTGGAACAAAGAGTTGGAATGTTAAAAGAAGATTTCAACGAAGCAGTAGATGCTATCAAAAGTACGGCTGAAAAAAGGAAGGACTGGGAAAAGAATAACCTGGGAAACTTATCAGCCATCTCGGACTTTTCCGAGATGGAAAAGGAAATACAAGCACTTCAAGAAGTGTAGAAACCTGGAGTCAGGATTGGGGGCAAATTAGCTCTCACCTGATTGATTTCAAGGAATTTGAAAGAGCTGAAGAAATCTCAGCAGAAATAGTAATTGGAGACGACACCTTTGGAGAGTGGGATGAAGACTACGAAGAAGGTAAAAAAGCGCTAGAAAAATCCGAAGAACCAATTGCCCTCCAACAACTGAAGGAATGGGTAAAAAACTTGAGAGCAATGGTTTTTATCAACGGCGTCATCGCCATCATATTAGCAATAGTCGTAGGGTACTTCATCTCAGTCGCAATCGGCATCATTAACGAAAGAGAACAAACCCAAGAAACCACAGGAAGTGTCTACCATGTACGCGAACCAAGAGCCTAATAAAGCGAGTGAAAGCAACGTTAGTGGATATCAAAGGCGAGGGAGAAATATTACAAGCCAAAGCGAAGTTTCCTCTTCAAAGGTCTATCAAATGTATCCCAACAAGGATGCAAGTTTAAGGAACAACAAGAGCAAGCAACTCTCTTTCTGGAAACAGGTGAAGTCAACAGTTATCGGAACCTTCGAGTATCTAGAAAGACGACCAAAAATGAATTTTGGATTGTTTGCGATCGCTCAACTGTTTGCAGGAGTAGGCTTGTCGTCCCTGACAGCAATTGGAGTGATGGTAATAGCAATGACTCTAGCAGCGGCACAAGTCTACAATTCAAGAGAATTTATCCATCAAGGATTAGCGATTTGTGGGGGGTTAGGTGTAGCAAGAATTATTCAACTGGCGATAACAATACTCCTTTAGGAGGTGAAAGGAAAAAAAACAACCCTTAAACTGGCAGTAAGGTCGGTTAGGAATATGAGTTCGGGTGCATAAGATCGAGGGGGGAACAACTGAAGGGATGTTTTTGGTAGGACAAGTGATGGTAGATTTATCAGATTCAAAAGGCTCCAGAAAAAGCCCGTTGGAGGTACTAAAGGAAAATTTTGGGCAGAGTCTTAGAGGTCTGAGCAAGCGAGATAAATTTACTCTGATTGTACTACTAGGACAAGTAGCCAGATATTCGGATGAAAACTACTCGCTGATCGATGCCTATCGAGAATTGCCTGGTGAGAATATCCCCGAAAGGTTGTTTAAGCTATTGCCCGAACTGTCCGAAAATCTAACCGAAATAAATTTGCTCAATTTGTGCCAAAAATTGATTGAAAATATCAAGAAAGAATCGTAGAAAAAGATGCCAGTAGTCAATTTTGGAAAAGCAAAAATAAAAAACCATGTAACCCCGAACGCTCCGGGTGTGACGCAGGCAATGGCAGACCTGTTTGGAGTCTCACTAGACCTTTTCATGAGAGCGTGTAGTGGTGACCCAAAAGCCATTCAGGAATTGACAGATATGCATAGGCTGGCTAAAGCCTACGGAGAAAATCTGCCACAAGCCTTAGAAGCCGCGCTGACGATAATTAGAGTCACGGGAGACTTCAACAAGGGTCTAGCCGAAATAGCCAAGCAAACCAGGGTGTCGGGGAATCAGGTTCTGAGTGCTGCCTACAGTGCGACAAACGACGAAACCCGAATGAGGAACAACATCATCGAACTTCGGGATAGACAAGTCAACGAAACGACGGCTGAAGCGGCAAGACACGTTAGGGCAAGAAATTTAATTGCAATCGAAGGAAGTACTGCTGAATTAATGGCAATTGCCGAGTATCAGACCAGCTTGCTAAGAACGGAAGATAAAATTCCGCTAGCCCAACAACGAGCTGATGAAGCCTACAGAAGTGCCGTAAATAAAGCACTTTGGGCAAGAGGAAGCGAAGCCGATATCGGACGAATCCGGAAACCAAACTACGAAGGTAATCGGTACGGAATGGGCGCAATAGTTAACGGGTGGTGGAACGGCTTCAAAAGAACAATGGGGTTGTAAGAAGAGAGCCAAAGTTTGAAAGCCAGGGCGAAGTCTTACCCCTGGCTTTCAATCTAATTAGGCTGTCCTGGGAGGAAAAATGATGGATGAATTAGAAAACCTATACCAAGGATTTCAACAGGGGGTAGGCAACGGAAACGAAGCGGGAGAAACAGGGAATTTTTTGAATCTTTGGGACAACAAAGTAGAGGAAAGCCCTCAGATTAATTCCAGACAAAAAGACGCCGAGCGGCTAGAAGATGAAATACGAGGCATCTATGAAAATAGAAAGTTTTTAAATAGAGTAATTTCTACTTTCTTGGCGGTAGCAATATCGTCAGCAGGAATCAATGGAATAGCGAAAATTGGACTGCCGATGATAGCAACTGGAACGCTTGGAGGATTGGTTCTAGCCGTATTTTTTGGAAACGCCGTAAGCAAAATCAAGTTGGAAGGGAATAGACCCAAATTCGATGGAGAATTTTTTGGTGCAACTATCCAGACAATAGGAGTAGGAACCGCGCTATGGACGGGATACAGTGAACAGCGAGAAATTGAAGCGATCGCCAAAATTGGCAAAGAAAGATTCATACAAGAGGTTACAACCTACGAAACAAAACCTCAAGTCAAAGAGAATCCGTTAAGCGGGGGATTGGTAACCGGAGGAGCTTTATTGTTATTAGCGCTGGGAATCCTATTAATAGCAAAAGGAGACAAAGACAAATACTAGGGAATTGTAAAACCTTGTATTTTTAGGAGAAGAAATACAGCAATGGGCAGTAAAAGAGCGGAGAGAATTAAGCAAGAAGCCAGAGTAAACAATGCCACAGTAGGAGTGCTGCTCATCAGTGGCGGAATTTTTTTAGCTATGAGTCTGTCGGGTAGACAGACCCCGTTGCTGGAATACTGCTTTAAACCAGAAACCAAAGATCCAGCGAGTGCCGCTCAGTTTTGCACCGACGATAAGCGGTACTTAATGCCTATATACCCTTGGGATAGTTCCTCTCATCAGCCATCCAACCCAGAGTTTCAGCAAGGATGGCAGCTACCTGACAAAGCCACTGCAATTCAAATTATCGAGCCAGACAACGCCTACAAGTGGCTGTGGGGGCTTTTGGCAACTCTGAGCATTGGAGGAGCCTTTGCGCTCTCTGTCGCGCGAGAGCGCAAATTAACCCAGTATCTGCCAACGTACAGGCAGCAGGTGCAAGAGTATTGGGTCAGAAGCCAAATAGGTAGCTGGCTGAGAATCAGGAAAAGAGCAATCGAAGCGGCAAGCTTGGGGAAAAAATTTGAGCACGCCGCCCAAGTGGACTTGGAGCTGTTTGAATGGGTAACCGCACGAGCAGCCAAGCAGAAGCAATTTCAACTGATGTCGCCAGAGGAGATACAGGTTTACATCCAAGAAACCAGGCGACGGGCAGAGCTAGAAGCCCAGAGACAGGCAGAGGAAATAACTGGGATAAGGGAACAAAGGGAACAAGGGCAGCTACCGGGGCAATCGCTAGACCAGATAACAACTCCTAGCGACAAGGTAAATTCCGCCGAGGAACATCAAAGTCTCGGGGGGAGTTCCAGCTCAACTTCAGGGGAGTCCGGCAATGTTCCACTGGATAAATGGACACCCTATAGGGAGATAGGTGAAGGAATCATCAGGTCGATGGTTGTGAGCGACAAATCCGTTTTAGTGGCGTCGGGAACGGG
>NZ_DATNPA010000383.1:0-6549 GCF_036703385.1 Allocoleopsis sp.
ATCAATTAATGCCCCCAGTGCCAACTTCACGCAGTCTGAGGGCGTTCCTGAACAAGACCAAGCTTTAACCGTTGGGTGAAAGATTGACTCAACTTTTTCGGCACGAATAGGGTCGTGTAAGGTAAGACCATGACCTGTTGCCGATCGCTCTCGGTTGGGACAAACAACCGTAACATCATGACCGACTTTGGCAAGCGTGTCGGCGAGGGTGCGAATACCCAGTGCAAAAATCCCGTCGTCGTTGCTGATGAGCAATTTCATGAAAAAGTAATATCGCCGCAAAGATGAAAGTCGTTGTTTGATTCTATCTTCAACTACTCCACCCTACTCCGCTTTGTCCTGAAAGGACTCCGCTGCGTTGAGGGTGGAGATTGCATCTATCGTCCACCTCAATTGCGAGTACCTGGAGCGGCGCTCACCTTTGGTTTCATCCGACGACGCATCAGGGACGGCTGAAAAGCGCCCCGTACTCTCCCAGTCTTGCCGAGAAAGCAACACTCTAAGTGCAATATTCCTAGCACCAACCAAATCAGCATGAAGAGTATACCCGCATTGCTGACACACAAAAGATAGACCCTTGTTGGGTCTATTTTCTTGAGATGTGTGACCGCAACACGGACAAGCCTGAGAAGTGTAATGAGCATCCATGTTCACGGCTAAACTTCCAGACAGCACAGCCTTGTAGTCAATGAAGCCGTGTAATTCGGCAAACGACCAACGAGCCTTGTTGCTGTTAGCACGACGCTGCTTCTTGGACGCCTTCTTCCCAGTTTTCTTGGGTCTTGTCCGCTCTCGGATATGGGTTAGATTCTCCAGTCCGATTAGGGTGCTAGGTGTTACAACTTGTTTAGCAATACAGTGATTGGTGTCAGCGATAAACCGTCTCTCCCGTCCAGATAACGCAACTAATTTACGAGTTGCACTACGGGTGCCTTGACGCTGCAAAGACTTTCTTGCTTTAACATAACCAGAAGCTTTGTGTCTCACCTCTTTGCCGCTGAAAAACTGAGACTTGTTCTGGGTGTCTGCTGCAACAGCAATGTATCGCTGCCCAACATCTACTCCTACAATTCGATTAATATCGGTTGGTGTTAAGTCTGGCACCTCTACCTCCATGCTCACCAATAGGTAGTAAGTCTTGGTCGGTTTCGAGTACCACAGCTTTGCCGCTCCGATTTTAGCTACTCCAGACTGAATCATTTCCAAGTGCTTGGAATAGCCTTGATAACTTACTTTAATTCGACCATCTAGAGTGATGACACTCACCTTCTGGTCTTTAACGAATGAGTAGTCACGCTGGTAATTTAGGGTATAAGTACGGGAAACGTATTTGGGGGGTTTGTCCAGTCCTTTGTATCGTCTCTTAGTACGACCTGATGTGATTGCCTCCTCGTTCTGCTTCAGTTTTGTCCGTAATGACTTGTATGTTGCTCCAACTTGACGATAGCGAAGCGTTAGCGAGGAACGAGCGTCGGAACGTTGCAAGCCATCTGTGAGGGAAGGTTAAACTTCTCCCGTAAGGTGTAGTAAACTTCCTTCTGAATCTTGGTGCCGTTGTAGGTTTTACCCATTTCAAAAGCAACACCGGACGTGTAATTCAGTGCGTCCCTGTATGCCAAACAAGTCAACCGGAGCTGTTCTTTTTGCTCTTGGGTGACTTCTACTTTTAATTTGGCGGTTAGGGTTTGTCGCATAATAATTTCACGAACTGAATCTATATTAGCGCTATCGTGAAAAGGCGGAAAGTGGTTTGGATGCCTCCGTCCCTCCGGCATCCCGTTCTTCCTCCCCACCCTAAACATTGTGGGCTGGACGCCCACTCGCGCAAGAGGGTGGGGACTCTCGCGTTCTCGTTGAGGCTTGGGGGACAATGCTGTTTTTCGGAAAGCGAAATCCGAGTGCAGCGCTCGCTAACGTAAAGCTACCAAGCTACCACCTCATCTCAGACCAATACTTTAAAAGAATGACAGCTCAGGTAGGTACACTGGTAAAGGTAATTGGCTTTGGTCAATTTCCCTGCCTACAAATTCTTAGGACGGAGCTGGAAACAACTCGGTTTTTCTGGCAAAAATTGACGATGCCACAGGGCTAATTCCAAAAGTCCCTTTCTGGCACGTACTGTTTCCGCTCCACTCAAAACAGGCTACGTCCTGCCACATTAACCAAACTCAAAACTTTCTTCACAGACCTAGCATGACCATTTCGCCTGACGAGCTTGAGACTCAATTAGCCGCCATCAAAGAAGAAGCACTTTCCAAGATCGCTGCTACTGATACCCTAGAACAATTGGAACAATTACGCATCAGTTACCTGGGCAAGAAAGCGCAACTGTCTCAGGTTCTGGGGGGTATGGGCAAGCTAGCACCAGAAGACAAACGTCGCATTGGTGCTTTTGCCAATGTTGTTAAAGAAGCCCTCCAAGAGAGTTTGGAAAAGAAGCGCACTGAACTACAAGCGGCCCAAATTCAGGCACAATTGGAAGCCGAAACCCTTGATGTGACGATGCCAGGAGTTTATCGCCTTCAAGGTCGGATTCACCCCCTCAATAGCACGATTGATCGGGTGTTGGATATCTTTGTTGGTTTAGGCTATACCGTCGCCGCCGGTCTGGAAATGGAGACGGATTACTACAACTTTGAGGCACTCAACACCCCCCCTGACCATCCAGCCAGGGATATGCAGGATACCTTCTACCTGCCGGATGGTAACTTGCTACGCACTCATACCTCTTCCGTACAAATTCGCTACATGGAGGAGACTAATGAACCACCAATCCGAATTATTGCACCCGGTCGAGTTTATCGCCGGGATACTGTGGACGCCACCCACTCTGCTGTGTTTCATCAAATAGAAATCTTAGCCGTAGATGAGGGGATAACTTTTACTAACCTGAAAGGTACCCTCAAGGAATTCTTCCAAGAATTGTTTGGCGAGGAGATAGAGTTACGTTTCCGTGCCAGTTATTTCCCCTTTACAGAACCTTCGGCAGAAGTAGACGTGAAGTGGAGAGGGAAATGGTTAGAAATGGGGGGTTGTGGCATGGTTGACCCCAATGTACTCAAAGCCGTCGGTTACGACCCTGAGATTTACACGGGTTTTGCCGCAGGTTTTGGCGCAGAACGCTTTGCTATGGTGCTCCATCAAATTGATGATATTCGTCGATTGTACAGCAGTGATTTGCGATTTTTGCGACAGTTCTAAAGCGGGTTGAAGGTTGAAGGTTGAAGGTTGAAGGTTGAAGGTTAGAACTCTCAATCTGTAAACTTTCAACTTTCAATTTACCAATTTTCAACTTTAAGCTTTTTCCCTAATCCCTCAACAGGGGCGTTTGTGCAAAATGTTCCAACAGTAGACGATGAATAAAAATGTAGCCTCCACCAACTTTTTGTAAAAAAATTCGCTCTGTCGCCCAGTCGAGAAAACGAGCATAATTCCCAGGAATATACCCACACAAGTAGAGAATAAGGCGCAGAATGAAGTGTTTGATACAAGCTTCACCGCCTCCAGCTACCAGTCCAAAGGATAGACCAAACATTCCCCAATACAAAACTCGCCAATGCAATAGCGCAGCTCCTACACACGCCACGCAAAATCCCATTAAAGAAAAAACAACAGCATTTTTAGCAGACTGCCAAATTCCTTGATTGGGAACTGTGAGCATCTCGATACCAGGGCTAGTTAACCCACGAACTAACCCAACAGTCAGCCCCATTGTCATCCCAAACACTAGCCCACGAAGCAATGACTCCTGAAAATGAGGATGGGCAAGACTAAAAGGCAAGGGGTTAAGTAATAAATAATAAGGGATTTTGAGGAGCAATCCCCAAAGCGAACCAAAAACTACTCCAGGAATCAGATTTTTCCTGGCGTTTTTCCCAGACCATTTTAGCTTCTCAACAGGTTTGATGCGATAAATACCGAAAATAAGCCAAAAAGCTAACCCTGTAGCGGAGAGCAGTAGAAGCATTCGGTTAAGCGGGAAAACCAATATTCCTATCAGCCCACCGAACAGGATAAAACAGAGAACAACACTGAGTCCGTAAATCCGTTTTTGCCAGTTTTTGGGCAACAAATCTGGCTGCATTCGCTCGATTAAGAATACAGTTTGAGACTGCTGAGATAGTTGTTGCGCTAGCCAAATTAGCCACTGCATTGATTGTGATTTTGAATACTGACGATTAGCGCCTCGGCGGTCAAACATGCGTTGAATGTAGTTATCAAACAAATGTTGGCGGCGTTCTTCCAAATTCATCCCCGGTAAGTCTGTTACCGACAGCCCCTGGTAAGCGAGAGTCATAATACTGAGCATTAGGGGAGACTGGGCTAATTCTTGGAGTGTAGTATCAGCTTGTAGGGCGGTATTGAGAGCGGCTAGTTCTAAATCTGCACTAGCAAGATAGTGATGAACTTGTTCTAAGGTTAGGGGTTGGATGAACAAAGCGGCCTGAAATCGGAGGTGGTGGTCGAGGGCTTCATAGTCTTTGATGCGGCTGGTCACTACAATTTCAGTGGTTCCGTGTAACTGGATGAATTCGTTTAACGCTTGAACACATGCTGCTCGACGAGTAGGACTGACTTCGTCTAAGCCATCCAGAAGTAGCAATAGCTGCTCAGTTTTAATCCAAGCCTGACCGATTTCTGTGGAAACTTGATATTTGGTATTGAGTTCTTGTACCAGCCAATCAGCAAGCGCTTGCTTGTCATTTGTCCAAGCTGAAAGGTTAAATACTACAGGGATAGACTGGTTGAGGTCTTGCTCGGTACGAGAAATTAGATCGCGAGTTAGTTCCAACAGTGTCGTTGTTTTGCCTGCACCAGGAGCGCCTAAAATTAACAGCGTTCGTCCGGCTCCAAGTTGGTCGAATTGGTCAATAATTCGGGTATTTGGGGGCAAGGTTTGCCGGGGTTGCTCAGGTGTTTCCCAGACAATTCCCCAAGGGCGATCAAGGGCATCGAGGCGTTTTTCTAAACCGAGGGCAATCAGTGCCTTATCGTGTAGAGACGTTTCTAGAACACCCTTAATCCAATAATTTTTCACCTTGTTGAGCAAGATTTGGCGATTGCGATACTCTTGTCGGGAGTAAAGCGTTTTCGCTTCCAGTACTTCTTGAGAAGGGATTGGGGATTGAGGTTTGGGAAGTGAAGAGTGGGAATACGGGGGAGTATTGCCAAGTCTTCTTTGTCCTCCTACTCCCCAGTCAAGAGCACCCTCAGTAGGGGTGGGGAGTTTTGTGGTTTCTAGATCGGGTGCCTGGGTTGTTTTAGTCTGAGATGATGGGAGAGTTGGCTTTGCTGGAATAATTTCTTGGATATTTTTTAAGACTGGAGTATCCGCCTGCAAGGCAAGGAGCATTTCTCTGGCTGTTGAGAAGCGATCGCGCGGATGAGGCTGAGTCGTCTTGTCTAAAATGGCTGCTAAGCTGGGGCTAACCTTCACCGCATCTGTGTGCCAAACGAACTGACCAGTCTCAGGATTTGTCTCTAATTCTTGAGGGCGTTTACTCGTTAATAGGTAAATTGCTGTTAGACCCAAGCTGTATAAGTCACTGGCATAGACCGGTTTACCTGCTGCTTGCTCTAGAGGCATGAAGCCTTTTGTTCCGACCACAATGGAGCTAGTTATCTCCCCTTGAGGATTGACCACCATACCCATCGTTTCTTTGGCAATGCCGAAATCAATTAACACGGGTTTGCCATCGTGTTGTCTGAGCATGATGTTGTTGGGTTTGATATCTCGGTGGATAATTCCTCGGTTGTGAACATAATCCAGGATGGGTAAAATACTCAACAGTATTTCCTTCACGTCACTCTCGCCCAATAAGCCGTTCCGTTGTAATGCGGCATTTAAAGTGACGCCTTCAATCCATTCCTGCACTAAATAAAACTGTCCGTACTCGGCAAAATAAGCATACAACCGAGGAATCTGAGTGCTTCCCTCACCCAGTTGCTCTAGAATTGCGGCTTCCCGCTCAAACCGCTCTTGAACCAGTTGGTAAACATTGGGATTGTTTGCGATCGGTTTGAGTTGCTTAATGACACAGTGACGACCTGAAGGCATATGCGTATCCTGTGCCAGAAAGGTTTCACCAAATCCGCCCGTCGCAAGAGCCTGAATAATTCGATAGCGATTGTTCAAAAGCGCTGGAATCATCAACTAGCTAAATCTCTGGGAAGCCCAACGCTGTCCCTTAAGGCAGCGCTGGAAGGATGTCACATTGGCTCAGGGAAAGCATCTAATACCAAGTTGCAGTCAAAAACGTAATGTAAGAAATTTTCACTCCCTACTTTCTACTTCTCACTCCCTTTATCAAGGTTACGGATTAGAATGCAACTTGGTAGAAAATGCCTGATACTGATATTGCTCGGCGAGGGAGCGTTTGCCAGCAAGGGACAGGTAATTTTTAGCCAGAGGATTACTCATTCTTAACTAAAATTCCTGGTTCTTTCTGGATCGGCAAGACATCTAAAATATCAGTCTGAGCGCAATATTTTAGATCTTCATGACCAATTAGACCCAACAGGCGTTTTCCGTGGCTGGCATGATGGAAC
>NZ_DATNPA010000384.1:0-5679 GCF_036703385.1 Allocoleopsis sp.
TAGTTGGTTGACTTATCGCCAAGATTAGTATATGTACTACGCGATCGCATCTTCCAATTCCTTGTGTACCTGAAACATGAGGCTGGCATCTTCAAGGGATGTAAACGCTTGGGGTAAATCCTCTTTAGCAATAAAGTTGAGACAGCCTAGAATTCGCTGCTTCCACTCCTCTTTCGTTTGAGTTTCCCAAGCTTTAAAAACCTTCAATTCTTGTAACCCTTCTATTTGATGAAAGCAATTATTGCGTTCTTTTTTAGCCGATTCCCAAACTATTCTAATATGTGGATGGTCTTTCCAATCCGGTCGCGCTTGTCTGAGTAACTCATAAATTGGGTCGCCATATAGACCTATCTTCCCCCATTTTTCAAATTTTCTCTGATTTGGCTCAGAGAGTGCATCAAAGTAATTGGGTAACATTTGACAAATGGAACGCTTGACTTGAAGCCCATATTTTGGATCATTGTCGATGTGAGCGCTACAATGCTTTCCCGCCCATTTAATAACCGAACCTTCAGCCGCACGAAAGCTATGGAATAAAGCATCAACCGTACTACCTTGTTCCAAACGAACCCAAGCTAAATAAGCAGATTCATATCCCGACTGATACCACGGAAAATTCTTGATTGATAGCAACTTGCGAGCGACTAAAATCTTCTTGAATTTTTGAAATTCAGCAAAACTCCACTGTTCGCCTGCATCTAGCAAATATTTAATCCGTTTCTGCTCAGAATTATTGGGAGTTGTCCCTGTCAATCCTAAAATATCCCGAACGCCTGAATAATCATGACGAGCAAGCAGTGCTTTTGCCTCTTGCTGTTGAATCGCGCCTAAATAAGTGGGCGATAAAATTTTATCCGTCTGTTGATTATATTCATTACTAACTAGAAATTCGACATTCGTTCTGAATTGTGCCAAGCTGACAAACTGTACAGCCGATGAAATAGCTGGAGTACCAGCTTGATGACTGACATAAACTTTATCACTGGCATCGACCTCGATCGCTTCCCTATCCAGTTGTTCGCTAAGATTCGTCCGCACTAATTCCAGAACAGAGTTCCAGTCATCAAGTCCCTGTTCCCCAGAGGCTGGAGATAGGGGAATCCAGACACAGTTTGCCTCAGGAAATTGGTCTTGAAAATATTGCTTTAAAATCGGCTTCAGCGTGCAGGTATCTTGCCAGTAGGGACATTTGGATTTCCGTCTTTCGGCATTACTGTGAAAAACCTTAGATTGGTCGGTTAACAACACGGCAATGGCATCGGGTGCAGACTCCTTCAACTTCCCCACAAAGTTATCCAATAGGGGAAAGGTTAAATACGACCAAATTTCCTGCTGTACCTCTGGAGAAGTTGCCTCATAAACCATACCCAGAACCCTGGTTTCAATCCGGTACGGCTCATCTTTGTCTTTATAAGATTGCTTGGGTTCAAAAGCGATGTCATAGCAATCGGCTTGAACCTCATCATCATACCAGTAATGCCAAATTTTATCGCTTCGTTGTTTCTCAGTTCTGCCCTTTTCCCGACACTTATTGTCGCTATCGAGTTGCACATCACTACTACCAATCGTGACAATCCAAATGTTCATGGCTGCTGTTCTCCCCAAAGGAGTTCAAATCCATCCGGCTGGTTCTTGAGAAACTCCAAAAAGTCTGTTGACTCCTGCGAATTATCGGGAAAAATCGTTAATAGCTCAATGAAGCGATTCGTTGACTTTACCTGAGGCTTACCGTCTTGTTTAACCACTTGCACTTTGGGTGGGTACATGCGATGCCAGAGACGCCCAATTTGACCGATTTTTCCGGTAAGCGATGTTGCTTTAATACTTTTATGCCGCTCACCTCTAGAAATTCCCTTTTGATAGGGTTCGTGTAACCAGGAAATCGCCACACATTCATCTCGCGTCCGAGCAATTCGCCCCCACACTTGAACGCGAGACGGATGCCATGCTTCTCGCCAATCGGCATGACGATTAGGAGTCGGTGTTTTGCCTCGCAACTGCATCCAAACTTTTGCCGTTTCCAGCACCGAATCAATAAATCCACCCACTTTTTTCGGATTCCAAACCCGAAGGGCATGGGATTTATCTGGCTTTTGCGCCCACTGCCAATGACAACCAATTAACTTTTGATAGTCGTCATTGTCGTAAAATAAGCGATGGTCGGCACGTCGCCATGACTTGCCAAATCCCCCCAACACCATTGCAAACCACATCAAGTCGGTTACGAGGTTTTGTAATGCTGTTTTCTCCGCATCGGGTAAGGGGCGCGTCAATGACCAAATCACATCGCCTTCGACGTTATACGTAGGTTGTTCGTAGCCATTCTGACCAAAAATTCCTAACTTTAGATCAGCCGTTTGAAACCCTAATCCTAACAGTCCGGCAGTTCCCTGCCCTTGAACGCCGCCAAACAATTCTTCCACTAATTGTTCTGCCGTGTTTGCATCCGTTAAGCCGCCAAAAATCCGTAAAGCATGACCTCGCAGACTACCTCGAATGATATTTGGACGAAATTCTCCTGTATCATCAATTAACTTAGCCGCTTGTCCTTGCCCTTTCAATCGCACCTGATAGAGGATTTCGCTTTGCGCGGCTTCAACGTGTCCGTACCCTGCACAAACTCGCGTCCCTAGTCCAACTGCGATCGCATTTTCCCAAACTTGCCATATTTCTTGCCATTGTTCGGGTGATAAGGGTTTAATACTAGAGATGCCAAATCTTAGGGTCGGTCGATCCAGTGACACGAGAGCATAAGCACTTTCACCACTCGACCTTGAATTCGTTTGTTGGTTTTTGACTTGCCATCCTTGCTGGGGATGCACCAAATCGACTAAGCCTTGCGTCCAATCATTAATCGGATAAGCGCCCTCAAACCGCAGCCGTCCGGGTGTAATCTCCGATTCATCCCCACAGTAGTCTTTGCAACTCCCGTATTGAAGTTCTCCCGCCCGTTCCGCCCGTTCGCAGGCTTGACGAAATACTCCTTTCATGCTGCTGCCGGGATAAAAGGGAATGCCCTTGGCACCAATCACAGGGCGAATCATGCCGTCATCTTGTCCGCCATTGGTCACGAACCGCCAACTAATTTGGTAGGTTTTGGTTTGATAAGTGGGTGTTTCTACCTCTTGTGCCTTTTCGGTAGGGACAAATTCAGCTTTTTCAATCCATTGTTCGGCCCAAAGCTGAACATCCTGCTTCTCACCCGCTTTTTTCTTGTTGGAATCAATATAATGCAGTTGGCTGCGTCCACTGACTTGGGCGCGAAACATCATCGGCACTTTTTTGTGTGCATCAGGAATCGATTTCATCAGCTAGCCTCCCAGTTTTGTATCGTTGCGTCCACCAGACAATGCAGTCACACAGTTGGGTTAAAACAGCGATCGCAACTCGTTGGTCTTCGAGCGGCAATTTCCATAGTTTTGCAGACATATCCTGGATATCTTGCACTTTGTTGGGATTTACCGCATCATTCGGAATCTTGACACCAGCTTTATCCATTACCTTCTGCAACGCATCCCAGGTTTCTTTCCAATATCTCGACTTGGCTTCTTCCCTGCCTTTGAGGCGCAAATGTTCGCCCCAAAAACGCTCTAACCCATAAGCCACCGCCATTCGCATTTTATAGGACTGATTCGGGGATTTTGGATCGCGCTCTCGTGCGTCTAGCACTAACTTTTGAGCGATGCGATCGAGTTCGTAAGATTTCCAACCCATTATTGATACTCTCCAGCTAGCGAAACACGACAACGACCAAAACCAATCGACTCTAAACCCCCGAAATACAACTCTGATGAATTCTCCTCGCCAAACGGTTTCCAACCTTTTCGTTTCAAAGCGATGGGAAATACTAAAACACTGCCTTCTGGCAAGGCTTCAGTATTGAAGAATGCGCCGCGTTCTGTATCCACTTTCTCCATTTCATCGAGCAGTTTGACGCGACTTTGCCGATACAGCGCCATATCATGCAGCATGGCAATATCGTTATCACCCACCACCACCAACTTTTTCGGGTCTAAATCTGCTCCAGGCGGAATCCAAGCCGATAAATCCTCTTCGTGTTCCAGTTCAATAAACCCTAAATTGAAAAACAGAATTTTGCCCCGTCCTGCCATCTGCCGACCTTCTAAACCCGTCGCTGCGGTGTAAGGGGCGGGGACATCCGCGTCAAGTTTGGCAATCCGTTTGTAGCGCTTGAGCAGCAAGGGACAGGTGACAAATACGACAGGTTGACCGGGGCAAAATACAGGCAACCAAACCAGGGAGGCATATTCAAACTTGACCAGGGCTTCAGTCGTGCCGCCATCCGGACGATTATCTACTGATTCATGCCCGTACCAAGTTTGCTCCTCACCCTGTTTCCCATCTCGCATATCAGCCCGAAAGCGTCCTCGAATTGAGCTACCGGGAATCATGCCCGTTTGGGTAAATTGGTCGCGAAAAATTAAGTTAAGATTGCCCGTTTCTTCCCCGGCAGTTGCCCCAACATGGATAGGTGCAAGGGCTTCAATTACTCCGTAGGCGCTGTGGTACATACTGGTAATCCTTGAATATCAATGGGTAAACACAAACCACACCCCAAATGTTTGAGGGGAAATCCTTCTTTGGGGAACCACTCGTCGGGAAATTCCCACCAGGTTTGATTCAGGGGGTGCTTGAAAACGTAAACACTTCCTGCCGGAACCGCATAGCGTCCTCGACTTAAGCGTCCAGTTCGGCTAGGGTCATAGGACTCCTCTACTGTTTCTATCTCTTGCTGAGAATGACCGAGGCGGTAACGGTAAGGAACGGGTTTATCGGTCAGCATTTTGAGTCCTTGCCTAGGAAAACTGGAATGATTGGGGTAACGGTAGGAGTAGTTATTTGACCCCCAAACACCCGGTGTAATCAGAGCAAAGGCGTGCTGAATTTTTTGGTTCAGGAGTCGATTAATTTTGTGTTTGTCTGAGAGAAAGTGACTTTCCACTTCTACCAGATGACCTTCTCCCCCAAAGCGATACCAGCCAGCAGGTAACTCATAGTTCGAGAGATACACTAAGCAATAGTCTTCGTGAAATTGCACCGCATTTTCTAAGAACAGTCCATCCTTTTCCACGACGTGACGTTCTTCCGCTTTTATTCTGGGATGGAGAAATGAGACAAAATCCCACGGTGCTTTTGCGATCGCTTGCTGTTCTCGGAGTTCATTCGGGGGTAAATTCCAGGTATTAATCGATTGCCAACTAAACTCCGGTTTCAAGTCTTTGTTCGTGCGTTCCCATCGATGTTGACCCAGACACCATTGATTGGACTCTGACGCCACCGCTTCTGGTGAATTCGACTTCTTTTTCACAAAAATCCATTCATCATCCTCTTTTTCCGCAATCACGTTATGCCAGGGAATCGGCACGTAGAATTGTTTGGGCTTGTATTGTTGTGCCCAAAACGGGCCGGAGATGACCAGATGATTTCTCAGTTCTGTGCGATCGGCAAATTGATGTTCGCGATTGGCGTTGAAAAAAAGTCCCGCAAGGGTAGCCGTATCGGGAGGAAATTTAGCACCGGAACGCCCCACTAAATTTTCTGGAGAAAGAAAAGCTCCAGCACTGCCGTACATCAATCCCAACGGCTTAACCGTAATTAAATATTGGAATTTCGACATAACTGCCACCCCACTTGAATGAGATCGTTAATCCAATTCAC
>NZ_DATNPA010000385.1:0-10089 GCF_036703385.1 Allocoleopsis sp.
ACTATGGTTGCCCTGTTTATCAGTTAAATGATGAGTGTGGTCAGACCTCAATTTCATCAAAAGGACGGATTACCTTGTCCCATCAACTAAGTGGTAAAACTAAGCGCTGTGTTATTGTTTCCACCCTCTTAGGAACATTGCGAACCGGAAAAGAACATTCTAAAAAGCAGGATAGCAAGTACTACTGTTATTAAAAATTGCGAACTGTCGATAGCAGTAGGGTGAGCATCGCCCACCCTACTGACTCCTACTCGCTCCAATTCTGCTGTAGCACGGCCTGAGTCTTCTCACGATTAATCTTGAGAATCAATACCCCTAACGGTGGCAAACACAAATCCAACGAGTAAGGCTGATTGTGGTACGACCACTCGTCCGTCCACTTACCCCCAAGATTCCCCATATTGCTACCGCCGTACTCACGGGCGTCACTATTAAACAGTTCCGTATAAAATCCCATCTCTGGAACACCCACACGGTAGTGACTATGAGGCTGAGGTGTGAAATTGCAGACAGCAATCACAAACTCCCCAGAATCTTTGGAGCGACGGATAAAGGAAACCACACTATGGCGGTTATCACTGCAATCAATCCATTGAAACCCCTCTTGGGCAAAATCCTGTGTATAAAGAGATGGTTCGCTGCGATAAAGCTGATTGAGGTCGGCGATAAACTGCTTTAACTTCTGGTGGGGTTCATATTGCAACAAACGCCACTCCAAATCGCCCCAGACATTCCACTCACTCCACTGACCAAACTCCATGCTCATGAAGAGGGTTTTCTTACCGGGGTGAGTGAACATATAAGTAAACAAGCAACGGACGTTAGCAAATTTCTGCCACTCATCCCCCGGCATCTTACCGATTATATTGCTCTTGCCGTGGACGACTTCGTCGTGGGAAAGCGCCAGCATGTAGTTCTCGCTGTGGTTGTACCACATACTGAACGTAATATTGTTCTGGTGGAACTGACGGAACCAGGGGTCCATGTGGAAGTAATCCAACATGTCATGCATCCAGCCCATGTTCCACTTCAAATTGAACCCCAAACCTCCTACATAGGTCGGCCAAGACACCATAGGCCAGTCTGTCGATTCCTCTGCAATTGAGAGGACACCAGGGAAGTAGCTAAAGATCACATGATTCGTCTGACGTAGGAAATCAGCGGCCTCAATATTCTCTCGACCCCCGTACTGGTTGGTGACCCACTCTCCAGGTTTGCGGCAATAGTCGAGGTAAAGCATTGAAGCGACAGCATCCACCCGCATCCCATCAATGTGGTATTTATCGAACCAGAACAGGGCGTTGGCAACCAGGAAGTTTCGGACTTCGTTGCGGTTGTAGTTGAATACCAACGTACCCCACTCTTTATGTTCACCCT
Source organism: Allocoleopsis sp. (assembly GCF_036703385.1). NCBI lineage: Bacteria > Bacillati > Cyanobacteriota > Cyanophyceae > Coleofasciculales > Coleofasciculaceae > Allocoleopsis > Allocoleopsis sp. Next base: position 1,378 of record NZ_DATNPA010000385.1, read on the forward strand.
TGCGGGGGTCAGCATGTTCATAAAGATGGGTACCATCAAAGAACGCCAAACCGTGCCCATCTTTGGGGAAGTGACCAGGCACCCAGTCCACAATCACCCCAATCCCATTTTGGTGACACTGGTCAACGAAATACATAAAGTCCTGGGGTGTCCCATATCGGGAGGTACAGGCATAGTAACCTGTAACTTGATATCCCCACGAACCATCAAATGGATGCTCTGCGATCGGCAGCAGCTCAACGTGAGTAAATCCCAGTTCCTTTACATAAGGAATGAGCTTATGTGCCAGTTCCCGGTATGTGAGGAAACGTGCTCCCGGTCTTAGTTCAGAAACCACGACTACAGGTTCAGTTTCACCAGTAGGTAACTTAGCCGGTTCGGCGGCAGAGGCATTAAGCCAAGAACCCAAGTGAACTTCATACACAGAAATGGGATGAGTTAGCGGCTCGGTGTGACGCCGCTGATCCATCCATTCCGCATCATTCCATTCATAAGCATCCAGGTCAGTTACAATCGACGCCGTTTTGGGTCGCACTTCTTGCTGGAAGCCATAGGGGTCAGATTTCTCGTAGATGTGACCGTCAAAATTTTTGATTTCGTATTTGTATCGCTCTCCCACATCGATTCCAGGAATAAATAGATCCCAAACACCAGTGGAACCTTTACGCATCTGGTGTTTGCGCCCATCCCAGTAGTTGAAATCTCCTAAAAGCGAAACATTACGAGCATTGGGTGCCCAGACGGCGAAGTAGACTCCTTTAACGCCTTCTATTTCAGTAGCGTGAGCCCCCAGTTTCTCGTAAATGCGGTGATGGTTGCCTTCGGCAAATAGATGGAGGTCAAAATCTGTCAAGAGGGGGGAACGGAAGGCATAAGGGTCGTAACTCACCCGCTCATGCTCTCCTTCCTTAATGCGCAGCTGGTAATTGGCGAGTTCGGGTGTCTCAATGGTGGCTTCAAAAAAGTGAGGATGATGCACCGCTTGCATGGGGTATTCCATCCGTTCTTCTGGACGAACTACCCACGCGGCTTCTGCATTTGGTAGATACGCCCGTACTATCCAACTCGTCTTACCATCCTGCTCAAATCGATGGGGGCCAAGGACTTCAAACGGATCGTGATGTTGATTCCAAACAATACGGTCAATTTGTTCAGGGGCGATCGTTAGGGACATCAAGTTATCTACCTCAATCAACAGGGAGCCAGAGCGTTATAATAACTTTAATATTTATATATATTTTTGTTTTTTTCTACACATTTTTCCTCAACTTGATAAAATACACGCCCAGCATGGGCTAGCAACGCCTACCAGCAGAGTATTTTTCACAGATTAGGCCGTGTAATGAAACTTGAGCCACGTTAGTATATCCCATTCTCCCTTGGGTCGGTTGCGCATCACTGTGAGGAGATGGGGGTATGTAGCTTCCTGGGGGGATGAGGGGTATGGAGAGAATATGTGTCGAGCATCCTACACCCTACTTAGCCAGGTTGGTGCATATAGGCTGTCAAAAAGGAACAATGGTTCGGAACAGCTGGCGCAAGCGTAGCAAAAAAATCAACCGCCGGATCTTTGGGCTTACTTGAGGGGGGAGCGTGCGTTCTTCTAACTGAGCTTTGAGTTGGGCATATTCTGCGGCGGTTAAGGGTTTGCCATCTATTGGCGATCGCGCTTCAGTAATAATCTCTGTTCTCAACACCTCTTCTGGCATGTCTTCCTGCGGCGGCAAACACACACCAGGTTGAGTTACCCAAAAAGTGATGCCCAACCAGATAGATAAGTTAGATAGGAGTCTGACTTTGGTCATCGGTGCTCAATGCATGAGTCGAAGGGTGAAACATAGGGGGAGCTCTACTGCACAAATCGAAACTTTCTCTATATCTAAAGTAAAATACGACACCCGACACAGTGTCTGGATGTCGCAAGAGCGCCAGGAGCAATTTTCTTCCCCTGATTAAGCCAGCGCGATTCTTGTGATAGCTACATGGGTGACGCACTGAGGCATACCAAAGCTTTAGGCAATGGTGTTGGCTAAGCGCGTACAGCAACAGCTATCCCATCCGAAGGCTTGTATGTATTTAGGTGGGCGATGGACTCGACTCAGCAGGAGAACCACCCGGTGAAGCACCTCCCTCAGGGGCGGTATCAGACTTGCAGGCTCCCAAAGTAGTGACCAAAGTAAGTAAGAGAGCCAAACCCATTAATTTCTTATTCATACACTCCTCTGTTTTTCACGGGCTGCGTTAAAAGAATGTTACGAAGACCCATTACAATTCTACTGTTTTAGCATGAAGAATTGTTTTTTTCGATATACCTTCGTAAATACAGACCTGACTTAAGGTATGGGCTGATCTAGTCTCATAGACGATCTTTCCCTTTGTCAGCTCTCGCAATCTTCAACAGTCTTTCGTTATGGGGAATACAGTTCTTGAGGAGCAAAGGTAATAAAGTACACAAGAGACGGCCTGTTGAACAGTGATTTTTAGAATGATTTCCAAGTTAGGCTGCTAATATATGCATAAAATTTAAGGATAAATATCTTATGCCCTAAGGGCGTGAGAGACCTGGGGAAAGAGGAGGATAAACTCAAAGGCGGATAGCTTGAGTTTCGACTAACACTCCCCCATCATCCTCTCTCCCGCTTACACCATCTCCTGGTTTGGCGTTTCCTCCCCAAAATTCAGAAAGGACGTAAGCTTCATAATCAGCCATCGGGAGATAGATGGGTGTGGAGTATCGATAAAGCGAGGCATTGTGTTCCCTACTGTCAATCAGGCTTTTCAATTGCTCCAAACCTTGAACAAGTCACCTCGACGGCAAGCAGCGCTAATACGGAAGATCGTTGACCGCATCCGTAACTCGCTGGAATTGCAAGTGGTACTCCAAACAGCAGTGGATGAAGTCGCTGCTTTGCTCCATCTAGATGCCTGTATTTTTTTATGGTATCTCAAGGATACACAGCAAATTCGGGTCGTTTGCGAACGCCAATACAACTCCCATAAAAGTTCTGTTTTGGGAGACTATCCCTTAAAAACCTTAGGAGATGTTGCCCCCGCCCTCGCTACGGGGAAGGTAATGATGGAGAACGGCGCGGGCACACTTGAGTGGGGATTGTTAAATCTGATTGCTCAAAAGCGTCCTTGGATTAAGCAGATATTATCTCAGCCTGGAGGCAATTGGCTGAGCCTGAGGGGGGAGTCGCCTAGTGATGCGCCACAAAATGACGCTCAAAGCGATCGCCAAATATTTGGCTATAAAGCAAACCTCTTCATTCCGGTTCGAGGGAAAGAAGGCGGGATCGGTTTTATGGCCTGTCTTTCAGAGCAACCTCGCCGTTGGGAAACTGGCGAAATAGAGTTTCTGGAGTCGATCGCCGAATCTTTAGAAATAGCCATCCGTCAAGCCCAACTCTACGAACAGACCCAGACACAAGCGACTCGGGAACGATTGCTCAATCATATTATCAACCAGACCCGTCAAAGTTTTGAGATAGAAACCATCCTAACGGAAGCGATCGCCCAGCTCTTGGAAGTGTTGCAGATTGATCGGTGTCTGGTTCATCTAGTTGAAGACTCAAAAAACCCGGAAATAGGAGAATATCCCCCAGAGGGACTCCCAGCGTCGCCAAAGAGTGAGGCTTTCCGGCAGAAACATCTATACGAAGTTTTCCGTCTACCGTTTTCCGCTTCAATTGACGACTTTGACACAACAGGCCCCATCACTCAGTGGGTAATCCAGCATCGGCAACGGGTGATGATTCCCGATATTAGCCAAGATGAACGGATTGGTGCCGCCAACCTGGAGTACCAAAAAGCACAGATCAAATCTTCTCTGGTAATCCCTGTACAAGCGAACGGTACACTCCAAGCCTTGCTTTACCTCAATCAGTGTTCGCAAATTCGGTACTGGTCGAAAAACGATGAAGAACTCGCCCAAGCCGTAGCTGATCAACTAGCCATTTCTCTGCAACAGGCTTATTTGTATGCCCGCACCCAGCACCAAGCCAGAGAAAGTGCTCGGCAAGCGCAGAAGATGACCGAAATGCTGGAGGAACTGCAACTAGCGCAAGCCCAGCTGATTCAAAGTGAAAAAATGTCGAGTTTAGGTCGGATGGTTGCCGGGGTTGCTCATGAAATCAATAATCCAGTTAACTTTATCTATGGCAACATCCCATATGTGGAAAATTACATTCATGACCTGATCCGCTTAGTTCAAGCTTACCAATCTCACTATCCTCAGCCCGTAACCGAAGTCCAAAAACTGGCGGAGGAAACAGATATGGATTTCTTACTCAGAGATTTGCCGAAGATTCTAAAATCGATGGAATCAGGAGCCGAACGAATTCATGAGATCGTTCAGGTGTTACAAAAATTCTCTGGCAGTAATGTTGCTCCTCTAAAAGTGATCGATCTCAATGCTGCGTTAGAAAGTACGCTGCTGATTTTGCACAATCAGATGAGTGGCGTGATCGAGGTAGAGCGGAAGTATGATCACTTACCACCAGTGGAATGTTACCCAAAGCCCATGAATCAAGCCTTCCTCTGCATCCTGACGAATGCGATCGAAGCCCTCAACCGTTCGGCTCATCCTCATAAAGTCATCACACTGCATACCAAATGGTTGGCAAGCGGTGAAGCCGGGGATATGGGTCGAGTTCAGATTGAAATTCGAGACAATGGGCCGGGAATTAAGCCAGAAATTGAACCAAGGATTTTTGAGCCATTTTTCACGACGAAAGAAGTAGGCCAAGGCAGAGGCTTAGGCTTAACGGTCAGTTATCAAACACTTGTTAACCAACATCATGGTCGATTAGATGTTCGGTCTCAACTGGGTCAAGGGACAGCATTCCTCATAGAAATTCCAATTCGGCATCCCAAACCCTTGAAATCTGACGGAGAAAGGGATCAGGGATTGGTAAAAAGCGAGTGGAGATTCGAGATAGGGCACAAGTCCAGTCCCCAGTCCCCAGTCCATAGTCTCTAGCCCCAATATCCAACCTGGAATCATTAGCGACCACGACCTACAGCTGATGCTAGGATGGGTTCGATTATAGACCTGTGAGCAAATAACCACGAACTATTTGCTCTGATACTAACGAAGAACTGTGAAAAGTATATGAATGCTGCCCAACACTCAGTTTTGCCTCAACGACGTCGGTCTAGAAGATCAGCTGCTAACTCAGGGCTAACGCAATCAAAAGTAGCGCCTTTCTCCACTGTGACCAGTATGCCGTCGAGAACGGCAGCACAAAAGGTCGAGAAGCTCAACGTATCGCAACGTCCAAAGCCAATTTGGCTCTCGTCACTACTTGTTTTGCAGCGTGGCTCCGACCTGATGGCGTTCTTACTGGTGGCGGCTACCCTTGGCCTTTATTCCTGGACAGTTTACACCCAGCAGCAGTGGTCGCAAGAGTATAGTAAGTGGCAAAAACTGCAACGAGAGGAACGGCAACTGACGACAGCCGATGCCGTCATGAAAGACAAGTTGGCTCAACAAGCGGAAAGACCGGGTACAGGTCTAGTCCCTCCCAGCCAAGCGAATACAATTTATCTACCATCAGCGCCGCAGCGTCCATTGCATCAGTCTCCTACTCAGAGTACCGATCCGGAACCAGCGGCAAAGGGAGTATTTGGTTACTAGTGGTTCATTGGACATGCTCCTTGTCAATAACGGATAGAGCAAAAGCATCACCTATGATCTCTCCTTGTGTTTGGGACATGGCTCTTGTCATCGCCAATCATTCACTAGGAGTATGAAAGCGATCGCTCATGAAATCTCAGTTAACACAGCTACGTCAGCTGCAAATTCAGGACCGCTCAGCAGGAGGTGACCCAACATAGCTCAAAATTCATCTCAACTACTGCGCTTCAGACTCTTGCTGGTCTGGGGACTGATGATAGCAGCCGGTCTTGGCATTTTATTTAATTTGTATCGATTGCAAGTCACGCAATCACCTGTGCTGGAGGGACGAGCACGCCGACAGCAGATGGTATATCTACGTCCCTTTGTCCCCCGCCGTTCGATTGTTGACCGAAACGGCAATGTTCTGGCGACCGATCGCCCCGCCTACACGCTGTATGCTCACCCCAAGCTGTTCAAAATTTCTAAGCGGGAAATGTCAGCATTGCTCGCTCCAATTCTTGGCAAGTCGTCAACACAGTTAGAGAAGCGGTTCAATCAAAAATCAAGTGGAATTCGGCTTGGCTATGGCTTAACCGAAGAAGTCGCCGATCAAATTGCTCGGCTACAAGCGAATGGTCTAGAGCTGATTCAACAGTACTCCCGCCTTTATCCTCAGCAGGATTTAGCCGCAGATGTTGTAGGGTACGTTGATGTCGATCATCGCGGTCAGGCAGGAGTGGAATATTCTAAGGAGGAGCTACTCGAACGTGCTGTTCGCACGCTGCGACTCAGCAGGGCTGGCAATGGTTCGCTGATGCCCGACCATGTTCCAGAAGGATTTCTTCACTTTGATGACTTGCGCTTGCAGTTGACGATGGATAGTCGCCTCCAACGGGCAGCCCGCTTTGCTTTGAAGCAAAGAATGGAGCAGTTTAGTGCCGAGCGAGGTACAGTTATCGTCATGGATGCACGGGATGGATCTCTGTTAGCGCTGGCGACAGAGCCAACCTACAATCCCAATCAATACTCCAAGTTTGATGTTGGTCGATTTAAAAACTGGGCGCTCTCCGATTTGTACGAACCTGGTTCGACATTCAAGCCCTTGAACGTCGCGATCGCATTGGAAATCGGTGCCATTCAACCCGACAGCTTGTTTAACGATACAGGTCAGATTCAGCTGGGACAGTGGCAAATTGCCAACTTTGACTTTGAATCCAAAGGGGGTCACGGACTGATCAGCGTAGGCAAGATTCTGGAATACTCCAGCAATATTGGTATGGTTCGGATCATCCAACAGATGAAACCGAAGGTTTACTATACCTGGCTAGAAAGGCTCGGCTTGGGGCAAAAAGTTGCGATCGACCTGCCCTTCGAGGCAGCAGGGCAGCTCAAGAGTGAGCGGCAGTTTACGGCAACACCCGTTAATGCGGCAACAGCCGCGTTTGGTCAAGGCTTTTCTTTAACACCAATTCAGCTTGCTCAGATGCACGCCACTCTAGCCAATGGAGGCAAGCTGGTGACGCCCCATGTGGTTCAGGGTTTGTTTGATAATAAAGGGCAAATGCACTGGCAACCTCGCCTTCCAGCACCGCGATCGCTCTTCTCACCCAAAACCACCCAGTCGGTACTCCAAATGATGGAAAATGTGGTTCGTGAGGGCACCGGAAAAAACGCTCAAGTCCCTGGTTACCGCATTGCAGGGAAAACCGGTACGGCTCAGAAAGCCAGTCCCACAGGCGGCTATTACACCAATGCCAAAATCACTAGCTTTGTTGGCATTTTTCCCGTGGAGTCTCCCCGCTACGTTGTTTTAGCGGTGGTCGATGATCCGAAGGGGAAAGATGCTTTTGGTTCAACCGTGGCAGCACCCGTTGTTAAGTCCGTACTCGAAGCCTTAATTTCCATTGAGCGAATTCCGCCCAGTCAGCCTATTGAAGCCCCCAAGCAATAGCACATAATTAAAATATAGTCAATACGAAAAACATGAACTTAGACTAGTTCAGACGCTCTCATTTGGCTTTGCCGTACTTGCTCTACCAACTGCTCGATCGTGAAGGCCGGTTCTCTACAGGTCAAGCCTTGACACACCAAGCCCACTACATCTTGGGGCAAATTCGTCTCTAATTGATAGACACTCGCGGGCCAGTATTGAGTACTTAAGGAAGCGAGTTGCTCAGCGTTAGCTCGAATCAGGGTGCAATGGCAGTACCAATCCAAGGCAATAAATAAACTAGGACAGACTTGGGGGGACTGATTCATCACACTACTGAACGCTTGTAGGGCTTGCTCCGCCTGGTCGAGGTACTGGAGGTCTTCGGTAAGTAGGGCAAGGCGAACCAAATTGGCGATCGCTATCCCATTCGCTGAGGGTGTGGCATTGTCAGCATAGCTCCGCTCACGCACTAATAACTCACCACTGGCATCACTAGCGGCGTTGTAGTAGCCTCCCAGTTCCACACTCCAGAGGAATTCATCAAACTCTTCCTGTACCTTAATGGCTTTCTCTAGCCAGTAGAAAGGTTGAAGGTTGGAAGGGTAGTTTGAACTTTCAACCTGTAGGCGGCTAACTTGCCAACTCGCTTGATGCAAATCCAACAGAGCTTTGATAAACAGAGCATAATCTTCAGACTGTGCTAGTACCGACGGTTGCCCATCGTAGTTGAGTCGGTGGAATCGTCCCTGTACCCATTGATTCTCCAAGATGAAACTAGCCGCACCTGTTGCTAATTGCCAGTACTCCGGCTGACGGAATACACTATAAGCCCGTGCCAAACCGGAAATCATCAAGCTATTCCAGGCTACGATCATTTTTGTATCCGTTACGGCTGGAATCCGACCCGGCCACCCCTCCCCCTTCGCTTCCTGATTATTTCGGGCGGGTGGGAAGGTTTCTAAGGCGTCAGGCTTTGAGCCATAACGAACTTCAAACAGCTTGGCTAAAGCGGCTTCAACCGTATGGCTTAACGCCTCAGAGTAACGACGCTGTAAGACAATATTTCCTTCAAAATTGCCCTCGGCTGTAATCGTAAATTGCTGCTTGAGCTCTGCTAACTCTTTAGCAGTTAAGAGTTGCTCCAATTCTCGATAACTCC
>NZ_DATNPA010000386.1:0-3730 GCF_036703385.1 Allocoleopsis sp.
GCGGTACTCTAAACTTTCTGCGCCTTACCCCTCAATCAGCACTAAGTATTTTGGTGGGTAAGCTGCTAGGCGTCCCAATATTGCTCTATTTGGCAGCCGTCCTAACTATTCCCTTGCATCTTTGGTTGGGGTTCTCTGCTCAAATGCCTGGCTTCGAGATTTTGGCGTTCTATGCTGTTTTGATTTCTAGCTGCGCCTTCTTCTACAGTGCGGCACTGTTGTTTGGCTTAGTAACTTCTTGGCTGGGTGGGTTTCAAGGTTGGTTAGGGAGTGGTGCAGTTCTGACTTTTTTATGGATGATTAATTTCAAACCGATCGCTCACAGCCCTATGGATTGGCTGCATCTGTTTTCGCTGGTTGCGAAATTACCCTATCTACAGAGCCACATAAACGATCTAGGTGGAGACTATATCTCCCCTGTGGAAACAATTCAAGAGTTAAAATGGTTTGACTTACCCATTGGTGCCACTAGAATCAGCCTCGTCATCTTTGCGCTGCTCCATTACGCCTTATGGACAGGCTGGATTTGGCAAGCGCTTAATCGACAATTTCACAATCCCAATGCCACTATCATCAGTAAGCGCCAAAGTTATTGGTTGGTAGCCTGTTTTGAAGCCGTGGTGTTAGGATTTGTCTCCTTGGAAGAGCCACAGGAGTATTACGATCTGTCTGAGATTTTAAGAAATCCTGCGTGGCTAGCGATCTTCAACGGTGTACTGTTTATCGGTTTAATCGCCGTTCTGGCACCTCAGCGCCAAGCTTTACAGGATTGGGCACGCTACCGTCGGGAGAGGGCAACAGGCAAGGGATTTTGGCATCGTGCCTTGGTACAAGATTTACTAGAGGGAGAAAAAAGCCCAGAACTGCTGGCAATGGCAGTCAATTTAGCGATCGCTATTACCCCGTTCTTACTCTGGATTGTATTTGTGCCGAGTGATGTAATTGATAAGGCCAAAGCGCTGATGAGTGTGGCCTTCTTCGTCAGTTTGGTGATGATTTACAGTACTCTTGCTCAGCTAATGTTAATGATGAAGACGAATAAGCGATCGCTTTGGGCGGCTGGTACAATCGCGGCTTTAGTCGTTGTACCGCCGCTAAGTCTCTCCATCCTTAGCGTTGACACCCTTGAACAACCTGCTCTGTGGCTGTTTTCAACCTTTCCCTGGGCAGGCATAGAACATGGTGCCACAACAACAATGGGTATGGCACTCCTACTCCAGTGCTGTGTCCTAATATTGCTAAACTTCCAGCTGACACGAAAACTGCAACGTGCTGGGGAATCGGCATCCAAGGCGCTATTGGCTGGGTGTCCCGCGTTGCCCAACTAGGATAGGACTGACGCAAGTATCACAAAAATCTGGTTTTTTGTTTGTAGTAAGGGCTTCAGCCCTTGGGAACGAGGACTAAAGTCCTCACTACGAACTGAAAATAAAAGCCAGCGCTGCCATCCTGAGATAAGGGCAAACGCAACAAAAGTATATGCTTGCAACACCCTGATTGAATACACTCAGGGGTAAGCCTAACTGTAGCAAGCTCATGGAAAACTTTCCCGCAGACGCCCAAAGCAATCCTCAACAGGCGTTAGCGGCGTCTCCTCCAGAAATAGGAACGCCGTTCGATCGCGCTATGATGCAGCGCTGCATTGAACTAGCTCGTCGTGCCCTCGGACGAACAACTCCTAATCCCCTAGTGGGTTCTGTAATTGTCAAGGATGGGAACATTGTCGGGGAAGGATTTCATCCGGCGGCGGGTCAACCCCATGCCGAAGTCTTTGCCCTGCGTGCCGCTGCCGAAAAGGCTAAGGGAGCCACCCTTTACGTCAATCTCGAGCCTTGCAATCACTACGGACGGACACCGCCTTGCTCAGAAGCGTTAGTGGCGGCGGATGTTGCCAAAGTTGTCGTTGGTATGGTTGACCCCAATCCACTGGTAGCTGGTCGAGGTATTGAGCGATTACGCACAGCCGGGATTGAAGTGGTGGTGGGTGTCGAAGAAGCGGCTTGTCGTCAGCTCAATGAAGCCTTTATTCAGCGAATTCTCTACAAGCGTCCTTTTGGAATTTTAAAGTACGCCATGACGTTGGACGGAAAAATTGCTACCATCAGCGGTCATAGCACCTGGGTTACGGGGAAGGAGGCACGAACACATGTGCATCAACTTAGGGCGGCTTGCGATGCCGTGATTGTTGGCGGTAATACGGTGCGTCTAGATAATCCTTACCTCACGAGCCATCATTCAGACAGCCCCAATCCCCTACGAGTGGTGATGAGTCGCACCCTCAACCTACCCTTAGACGCCCATCTCTGGCAAACGAGTGATGCTCCCACCTTGGTATTGACCGAAGTCGGAGCTCATCCGGATCTACAACAGCAGCTGGTGAAAAAGGGAGTGGAGGTGGTGGAGTTGGCACCCCTAACTCCCGCTTATGTGATGGAGTACTTGTATAACAGGCAGCTTTCCAGCGTGTTGTGGGAATGTGGAGGGACTTTAGCAGCCCGCGCGATCGCAGATGGCGCAGTGCAGAAAGTTCTGGCCTTTATTGCCCCCAAAATCGTCGGTGGCAAAGTGGCTCCCTCACCCGTTGGGGATTTGGGGTTGGCAACGATGACTGATGCCCTCACCTTAGAACGCGTCAGTTGGCGTCAACTGGGGCCGGACTATGTTGTTGAGGGGTATTTGCCCATGAAGGGTTGAAGGTTGGAAAGTTGGAAGTTGGAAGGTTGAAGGTTGAAGGTTGAAGGTTGAAACCTCTCCTAACCCGCAACCTGCTAAAGAGCAACCTGCAACTCGAATTTAGGAAGAAAAGCGACCTAAAAATGCTTGAAGTGACGATTTGGAGCCTGCTAGCTGGCAATCTTGGTTGGCAGGCTGTAGTGGTGAGTGGATGGCTGCGCTGGCGGCAGATTGTCACCAGACGGCAACATCGTGAGGAGGAAGAAATTTTGACATTTTTCGACTCAAAAGAAAATTTTGCATCGGTAGAACCGCCACAACGGAATGGGAAGGGTGATTCTACGGCTTATTCCAGCCCTGCATCGACAGACCCGACTCTAGTTGGTTGGGAATTTAAAATTGTACGTGCCAGCCGTGACCTCTTTCGTCATCCCGCTGTGTTTCAAAAGCTGTGCGAAGAAGAGGCGATGTCAGGCTGGATTATGTTGGAAAAACTCGATGATCGACGGGTGCGCTTCAAGCGACTGCTTGCTTTACGCAATGTCCTTGATTCGTCGCAGCTTTCTTATGACCCCTATCGTTGCCATTACGGGTCGTCATTTACACCGCTAGCCTGGATCGGTGCGATCGCGTTTCTAATGGCGATCGCAATACCCTCCTATTTTGGCTATACTTTGGTCTCTCATATGCTCTCCAATGCTCAGTCTCAGGGGAAATCACCCGCCACTTCTGCTCCTTATGAAAATATCCCGCCACAAAATTTTCCGCCCGCTAAATAAGAACTTTGAGCTTTTAGGATTTGCTGACCAGGGAATGATCAGCTAGGTCAGAATATTGTGATACGGGTCATCAAAGTCACCAATACTGGCGTACCCTTCCCGTTTGCGTGGCATGTCCTCGTTTGACACTCCCACCACTAAAGCGGGTGGGATTCTTGGTTCATAGACTCGCCGTTAGACGACAGGATTGCTCCAAGCGCCCAAGAGGGCAAATCTCCCCAAGCGTAAGTTCCCGTGTGACCCACGGTACACAGTGCTAATTTCAGGATGTTGATAGC
>NZ_DATNPA010000387.1:0-16858 GCF_036703385.1 Allocoleopsis sp.
TACTGTTCTAGCCACGTACAGCAAAGAAGAATCTTTTTAGTGTTCCAAAGCATTTGGGATCGCCAACATAGCATGTCCATCAGGGTCTTTAACCAAGCAACCTTGGCGATAAGGACATGAATTATCTGTAAACTCCACAACCCGCGACGACACAAACTCCACCCCATTCTCCCGCAGCTTATCTACTGCCTGCTCAATGTCATTGACGACTAGCTCGACTTGCATGTGGGCAATATCGCAACTTTTCCAATCACTCGGTATGGGACGACCCTTGGGAGGCACAAGGTAGTCTAGCAGTTCAATCCCTAGACCGCCCGATCGCGGTCGCAGTGCTGTAATTCGGACTTCGGCTCCTGGTAAATCATCCAAACGAGCTTGTGTTTCACGCCAATTGAGACTGCCTCCCTCAATCTGCATTCCTAGGAGGTCACAGTAAAATTTTAAGCTTTGCTCGGTGTTGCTAATGGCGATCGCACTATGGTCAATTCCGAGAAATAAGCGATCGCTCTTCTGATGCCACTTGTCCTGTCCTTTATCGGGAGGAAACCATATTAGCTCTAAATCGTGGCGATCGGGGTCTTTGAACTTGAAGGCTCGGACACCAGCAGATGCTTTATTACCCGGTGGTATCGTCTGCGGTTCAACCGAAATGGGTTCAATGGGAAACGCTTGCAGGTGAGCATAGGCGCGATCCATGTCACTCACTGCGATCGCCAGATGTTGAAACCACAAGTCATTACTTTGCGAATCTTTTGGGATAGGTTTTCCCTCAACATTAAGATACTCCATCAGCTCGATCAGTTCATCTCCGAGCTGTAAAGTAACAATGCGAATTTTTGCTCCAGGGACGCCTTCAAGGTCGCTGTAATCCCGTCCTTCAACAGTGATGTCTGAAACGGGTTCAAACTCCAGTGCTTGGGTGTAGAAATCCTTGGAGCGATCGGCATCTGTTACCGTCAATCCAATGGCTCGAATCCTTTGCACTTGTAAATCGGTCCGAACACTCATATTCATCAATGAGTCCATAAAACCTTCCTTGCTCTAATACTTAATAATTCATTTTCTGTTTATTTAATACTGATATATTTCATTTTTTTGAAGCTCTTTTGAAAAAATTGTTAACATGCCAGAAAGCTTTCTTTAAGACTTTTCTCGTTCTAGATTCTGACGGGATAACGCCTGAATATCAGCACGTAAGGCTTTGATTTCCTCCTGGAGCGCTTCAAGGGATTTAGCACCTGCTAAGTCTGCCTCATCATCTTCTGCATCACGACCAACGAAGAACGTTGCCAGGGTTGCCGTAACGTAGCCAAACACGGCGAAAGCATACAGCGCCAGGATAAAGCAGAGAATACGACCCTCTGGAGTCTTCGGCCAGTATTCTGAACCCATCGTTGTCATAATCATCGCTGTCCACCATAAGGCGGTGCCGTAGTCCTTCAAGCCACGCCCATCGGGAGTTTCGCTTTCAAATGCATACATCCCTGCTGCTCCCACCAATGTGATGATCGCAGACAAAGCAATGACATAGCCGAAGCCGCGACGACTCATACTAGCTCTAAGTGATCGCATCCCGCGATTGAGCGAACCGAGAATACTGACAACACGCAATCCACGGGTAGTCTGTAGGAGACGCACCACCCGCACGATTCGGAAGACGCGCAATGCTGGCAGCGCCAAGGAAATAACGGTCAGCCAGTTGTGCTTGAGATAGGTGAGTTTGTGTGGAGCTAAGGTGAATTTAACAGCGAAGTCCACAATAAAGAGAATCCAGATGACATTGCTGGTAACTTGAAGTAGGGGAGTTAATCCCCAAATCAGATCGACGACCAACAGCGCCAGCCACGCAAACCCCAGCACCAACATGGGTGCTTCCAGCCAGTCTTCAACCTGTTGCAGCAACTCGTTTCGTTCTTTCTTAAGTTCCCCTTTCTCGGATGTACTTAAGGTGTTCATGTGATTATTATCTTTAGAAAAGCATTGTGATAATTTCTAGCGCTTATCTCCTTCGTGAACTGGAAGCTTAGCCTATCTCCTAGCTTGGAGCGCTTTATCTAGGTTCCAGGCTGCACTAATCAACGCCAAATGCGTAAAAGCTTGAGGAAAATTCCCTAACGCCTCGCCACTCGAACCCGTTTGCTCAGCATAAAGCCCCAGATGATTGGCATAGCCTAGTATCTCTTCAAATACGAGTCGGGCTTCATCAAGTCGGGCGCTATCCCTATTAGCGACTCCGGCACGGGTTAATGCCTCAACTAGCCAAAATGTGCAAAGATTGAAAGTCCCCTCACTGCCTGTGAGACCATCGGGCGTTTCTTCCACGTTGTATCGATACACTAGGCTATCCGACACTAACCCTCCTGACTTGGGAGATTGATTGATGGCATCCAACGTAGCCAACATTCGGGGATCGGCTGGAGAGAGGAAGAAGACTAGGGGCATCATCAGGCTGCCAGCATCCAGGGAATCGCTGCCATAATATTGCACGAAAGACTGACGAGAGGCATTCCATCCTTTTTCCATGAGTTGCTCATAAATTTGGTCTCGAACCAAAAGCCACCGCTCTCGATCGGCTGGAAGCGATCGCTTATCTGCTAGACGTAAGCCCCGATCTAGTGCCACCCAACACATCAGCTTTGAATACACAAACTGTTGCTGTCCGCTACGCACTTCCCAGATGCCAGAGTCCGATCGCTGCCAGTTGTCACAAACCCAGTTGAGCAGATCGCGTAGAGCAGTCCACAAGGCATAGGAGATTGGTGTTCCATACTTGTTGTAGAGATACACCGAATCCATCAACTCCCCATAGATGTCTATCTGTAACTGTTGGTAAGCACCATTGCCCACTCGCACCGGACTCGAACCTTTGTAACCCTCCAAATGCTCTAAGATTTCTTCGCTTAGATCGTGCCGTCCGTCAATCCCGTACATAGTTTGTAACGACCCATCCGGGTTGCGCTCGTGGCAACGGTTTTCTATCCAATTCATAAATTCCGAAGCCTCGTTGGTGAATCCGATACGCATCAGAGCATAAAGCGTGAACGCAGCATCCCGAATCCAGGTATAGCGGTAATCCCAATTGCGTTCGCCACCGATACTCTCTGGCAGGCTGCAAGTGGATGCTGCCACAATTGCCCCCGTTGGCTGGTAGGTGAGCAGCTTCAATACCAGTGCCGAACGATGAACCATCTCGCGCCATCGCCCCGTATACGTGCATTGCTCCAGCCAGTGACTCCAGTAATCAACGGTTTGCTTGAACAGTTCATCCGCTTGTGATGGGTTAAGGGGAAGTCCGCAATCAACATCGGGTTTGGTTTTTCGCAGCACAAAAACGGCTGTCTCTGTTGCCTGAAGGGTGAACTTGGCTTCAACTCCACTACCCTCTTGCCGGAGCGGGATATTTGTTGAGAGTTCAAGGTTGAGCTTCGGTGAGTGAAACTCCGCACCCGCACAAGTGAGTGTTGTTTGATGTTCATCACGGGCATAGTTGAAAGCAGGACGGCATTCCATGTGGAAATCCATCGAACCGCGAACCACCTTGACTCGCCGGACTAACCAGTGATGTCCGGGTTCTTGTGCCGTCATCCCAACAGGCATAAAATCTGCGATTTCTCCAACGCCGTCTGGCGTGAGGAAGCGGGTAATCAGAACGTTGGTTTCAGGCCAGTAGAACTGCTTGTGAGTTACCTCGTCAGTGAGGGGAGAAATCTGGAAATGTCCGCCTTTTTGATGGTTGAGCAGTGCTGCAAAGACACTGGGGGAGTCGTGATTTGGAAAACAAAACCAGTCGATCGACCCGTTCAGCCCGACTAAGGCTGTGGTGTACATATTCCCGATAATCCCGTAGTTTTCGATCGGCTGATATGCCATGATGTTACGTCTTAACTTATACTGCCCTATTTTGTTGGGTGAGCAGTAACCTCCTACTCAACCGCTACTTGATAATTGCGTTCCAATCACTGCTTGCTGTCCAGAAAAATGTAAAGTGAATGGATATTTGTTGGGTTTACTTTAAACCGTTGTAAGTAATATTACTTCTTTCTAATGAAGGAATTACAATTTAAAACTTAGGTCATAGGTGAATTTCATCTTAATTTCATTTTTTTAAATAACTTTAGAAAGAAGACCTAAATTTGTAGTTCTGATAATATTTTTATAAAAAAACAGCATTGAACAATAAATCTATTTCTCGAAGCCAATTAGTGAAGACTGAATCCTAAGAAAGAGCTGGGGCGAGATAGTCTAAAAGTTCTAGTCTTCTCTTGATTCTCGGTTTAGCTGAAAAATATAAGCAGATTGCTAAGCGATTTAGTTGCTAATTATCTTCTAAGAATTTGATTCTTTATCTCACTACAGCACAAACAAACAGAGGTATCCATTCTCATGCACGAGAATTCATCAGATAAAAATACGGCATCTCAATCGATCGCTCCTGATGACAATTCCACACCACCAACCATTGATTACTGGCATGTCTGGACTGACTCCGACGGCGTAAGCCACCAGTCCCGTTGCCAAATTCAGGACTTCGTTCTGAAAAGCATATCACCGCCTGCCTCTCCCCAGTGGCTGGATCAGTTGCAGCAGGTTGGTGCCAAAGTTGTTTTTACGGTGCAACCCGTTGGATGGGTTGGAAGTTGGCATGAGAACCCGAAGCCCCAGTGGATCATCCCACTGTCGGGACGCTGGTTTGTGGAGACTATGGATGGGCAGCGAGTAGAGATGGGGCCTAGTGAGATCTCATTTGGAGAAGACCAGAACACGAAAGAGGACGCGCAAGGTCGTAAGGGTCACCTCTCCGGAACAGTAGGTGATGCGCCAGCAGTCCTGATGATAGTGCAATTTGAAGAGAACCCGACCGTGGGGCAACCCTGTCGCTTTAGGTAATCTGAGTTCGGGTCAAACCTATTGGTGGTTACTACCTTACGTCAACATCCGATTATTTAACAAAGTACTTGCAGATTTTGCTCAACACTTCGGCATCAGCACAAAAAAACAGGTGGTCTTAGTTGTGGATCAAACTGGCTGGCCTACCAGTGAACCAGTAGTAATTCCCGAGGGTATATATTTAGAGTTTTTGCCACCTCACTCTCCAGAATTACAGCCTGCGGAGCGTTTGTGGACACTTACCAATGAGCCGATTGCTAATCGGAGTTTTGAAACTTTGGATGAGGTAGAGGAGGTACTAATTCAACGTTGTCGCCAAATCATTGACCAGCCTGATTTTGTACATGGTTTAACCAATTTTTCCTGGTGGTCTGAACTAGCCGCTTAATTATGGGTGATTTGCCGGACATCATATGATTACCGTTTTCGGATTCCTCGCGGCCTTTGTCCTCAGTAAGCTAGGTGGATAAGAACACGCTCCTCTCAACTGATGTGTTGTTTAAAAAGATTTATTCTCCTGTTTCAGGATAGGAATCGAGCAAACTTTTGCTTCTATAAGGAATAGGCAAATTTCACTTTGATTTCACAGTTCCCAGAAAATCTATTGATAGGAGGTTTATGGCGTTGAAGGGCTGAGTAGCCGGAAATTAAATAGGAAAAGGATAGGAAATGAAACAGACGCGGGACAGCATCGCCGACATTTGGGGTGAGCGAACACCCTACGTTGGTGATTGGCCAGTACGAGTAGACGAGCGGATAATTGAGGAGCCTGACCATTGGGTTCAGTCTGCCTGTGTCCTCTGCTCCAATGGCTGTGGCATGGATATTGGTGTCAAAGATGGACGAATTGTTGGAGTTCGCGGTCGTGCCGTAGATGCTGTTAGCCACGGGCGACTTGGCCCCAAAGGGTTGCACGGATGGGTCGCCAATAATAGTGAAGACCGCCTAACCCATCCCTTAATTCGTCGCAACGGTCAACTTGAACGCGCCAGTTGGGATGAGGCGATGAACCTAATTGTCCGACGTTCCAAAGAAATTTGCGATAAGTACACCAGCGGTGCCATTGGCTTCTACACTACCGGGCAACTGTTCATAGAGGAATACTACACGCTGGGTGTACTCGGTAAGGCAGGGCTAGGAACGCCCCATATGGACGGGAACACGCGGCTGTGTACGGCTACATCCGCCGCCGCCTTGCAGATGTCCTTCGGCACAGACGGACAACCTGGTTCTTATACCGACCTCGACACCACCGAGGCTATTCTGCACGTCGGACACAACATTGCTTCACAGCAGACTGTACTGTGGATGAGAATCCTTGATCGCAGACGTGGCCCCAATCCCCCAAAGCTTATTGTGATCGACCCCCGCGAAACAGCTACAGCCAAGGAAGCTGATGTCCATTTAGCGCTCAAGGTTGGCACCAACGTTCCAGTGCTCAACGGTCTGCTGAATTTGATGATTGAAGCAGGTCATATTAATAAACACTATATTGAAGCCCATACAGCTGGATTTGAGAAGCTTAAAGAAACCGTCAGCAAGTGGACGCTAGAACGTGTCGAGCAGGTGTCAGGAGTCCCTGCCGATAAGTTACGCGCTGCCGCTGAAATTCTCGGCACCACTTCAACATTAGTATCGACAGTTCTTCAAGGTGTCTATCAATCCATGCAGGCAACCGCCGCCGCCTGTCAGGTTAATAATATCCATTTAATTCGCGGTCTAATAGGTCGCCCTGGCTGTGGTATCTACCAAATGAACGGTCAACCAACGGCGCAAAATACCCGTGAATGCGGCGCTGACGGTGCCCTTCCCGCCTTTCGCAATTGGGACAACCCGGAACACGTTGCTGAACTAGCGCGGCTCTGGAATGTCGATGTTAACATCATCCCCCACTGGGCACCACCGACGCACGCGATGCAGATTTGGCGTTATGCAGAGCAAGGCTCTATCAAAATGCTGTGGATTAGTGCCACCAATCCAGCCGTCTCAATGCCAGATTTACCGCGTATCCGTCGCATCCTGGAAAAAGACGACTTGTTTGTCATCGTCCAAGATGCATTTCATACCGAAACTACCCAATTTGCTGATGTTGTCTTACCTGCTGCCATCTGGGGCGAAAAGACGGGCTGCTACACCAACGTTGACCGGACGGTACACATCTCCCACAAAGCAATTGAGCCACCGGGCGAAGCCCGTTCAGACTTGGATATCTTCCTCGACTACGCCCGACGCATGGATTTCCAAGACAAAGATGGCGCACCACTGATTAAGTGGAGTACTCCCGAAGAAGCATTTGAAGCCTGGAAAGAATGCACACGCGGTCGCCCCTGTGACTATACTGGCTTGAGCTATGCCAAGTTGACTGGAGGGTCAGGGATTCAATGGCCCTGCAATGAACAATTTCCCAATGGAAAGCCGCACCTTTATGAGGATGGCGTATTTAACACTAGCGCGGACTACTGCGAAATCTACGGTCATGACATTGTCACGGGGGCTGCAACACCACCCCAGGAATACCGCGCCAATGACCCCAAGGGGAAAGCCTTCTTGAGAGCTGCTGACTACCAGCCACCGCATGAACAGCCTGATGAGGAATACCCGCTATGGCTCACAACAGGTCGGGTAGTTTATCACTTCCATACCCGCACAAAAACCGGACGCTCTAAAGAACTCCATCAGGCAGATCCTGATGCTTTTGTGCAAATTTCCACGGAGGACGCCACCAAGTACGGTATTGAGGATGGCGATTTTATTGAAGTTGAGTCGCGTCGGGGTCGGGTCATAGTGCCCGCTCGCATTGGGGATATCGAGCCTGGGCTTGTGTTTATTCCCTTCCATTACGGCTATTGGGATGAGACAGGCCGTCCTCGTGCCGCCAACGAGCTAACGATTATGGAATGGGACCCTGTGAGTAAGCAGCCGCATTTCAAATATGCGGCTGTGCGTATCCGCAAAACAGCGTCAGCTCTCTTCGAGAAGATGATGGAAGGTGCTAGCGAGGATGTAGTCAATACGGTTAAAGAGATACTTAATCTTCAGGAGGCATGAGTGATGCATATAGGCAACTATCTGGGAATACTCCACCGCAGCGAACAGGATTTGGCTGATGCGTTTAAAACGATTGCCGACCACCACGGCGATGAACCGGATGTTTACAACATGTGTAAGTTCCTGGCATCTTGGTCTGAGGAACATGTCGGGGACATCAAACCCTTAGTCGATCGCTATTCTGAAGAGAAAAGCGATGAACCCGATCGCCTCAAACAATCTTTGTTTGAACAGCCGCGATCGGGCAGTCTTGCTTTGGTGCGCGACCTGCACGATCTTTGGCTGTTAGCCAATGAAATTCATCTGTGCTACATCATTCTCTTACAAGCCGCTAGAGCGTTACGCGATCTGGAGATGGAAAAAATCTGTCAGCAGTTCGATGAACAGACCGAACGACAGATACTCTGGTTACTGACTCGAATCAAGCAGGCGGCACCACAAGCGCTTGTTGTTGCAGCGTAGTGCTGAAGCTCTCCGCCCACAAGGGGACGGGGATTCTTGGCTCAACGAATCACCTTGCCCAGAGCTGTTTCCAGGTCTAGGTAGAGGGTATTCTCTCCCCAAAGGGAATAGCCAAATTTCATTTAGATTTCACAATTTTTAGAAAAGCTATTAATAGAACATTACAAGCGCTTTGTGTTTGCGCTGAGTTAGTTTTTATGCTAACAAAACAAGTTTAATAATGTGGCATAATTTTTTTCTTAAGTTTTTCCGCAAACTTTCACAACCCAAGCGGTTCGCGATTTTTGAAGCTTGTTTAATCGGTTTAGTGGCAGCCTTGGCTGCGGTATGTTTGAAGCAAGGGGTGGGTGTTGTGGGGGGATGGCGAGTCCATGCCACTCATCTCCTCCCAGCTCTATTTGTGCTACCAGGAATTGGATTAGGTGGTGGCTTCCTTGCTGGCTGGTTAGTAGAACAAGTCGCTCCTGAAGCATCCGGCAGCGGAATTCCTCAAGTCAAAGCCGTACTTGCCAGGGAGCCAATAGCCTTAAATCTTCGGGTAGCTTTAATCAAGCTAGTCAGCGGTATTTTAGCATTAGGTTCCGGTTTACCCTTAGGTCGGGAAGGCCCTACTGTACAGGTGGGAGCGGCTCTAGCTAATCAACTCAGTCGTTGGGTACCCACTTCACCCGATTACCGCCGCCAGTTGATTGCTGCTGGGGCTGGGGCTGGATTAGCTGCGGCTTTCAATACCCCGATCGCAGGTGTCCTATTCGTTGTTGAAGAACTACTCCAAGATGTCTCTGGCTTTACTTTAGGCACTGCTATCCTCGCTTCTTTCATCGGTGCTGTTGTTTCTCGATGGCTCGGAGGTCATAGCTTAAACTTAGATTTGACTACCTTGCAAACTAATTTCTCGCCTATTGAAATTCCCTTCTACTTGGTGATGGGAGTATTGGCTGGTTTGCTGGGCGCACTTTTTAATCAAGGTGTTCTTGCGAGCCTAACCTTTAACCGCCGTTTATTACGCTTTGGCTTACCTATTCGTGTCGGTTTAGCTGGGTTAGTCTGCGGAGGAGCGATCGCACTGCTGCCCGATCATTTCCGTGATAGTGCTGGGCTAAAGGAATTATTGACTACGGGTCAAACCGGTGTTTCGTTTACCATCATTGCCTTTATCGCTCAGTTTATCCTAACGTTACTAGCTTATGGCTCTGGAGCGCCTGGAGGATTATTCGCTCCTGTCTTAATCTTAGGAGCCGCTCTTGGCTCCTTAGTCGGGCTTTGCCAACAGAGTATTTTGGGAGTTAGCGCTCCTGTCACCTATGCACTAGCAGGCATGGGTGCATTTTTTGGTGCTGTCGTCAGGGTACCAATTACAGGGATTGTCATTGTATTTGAGATGACAACTGACTTCAATCTAGTCCTACCGCTAATGATTAGTTCGGTTGTGGCTTACTTGGTGGCAGAAAAGGTGGTTCCTGGCTCGCTGTACGATCGCCTCTTGGAATGGAGTGGCATTCACTTGAAAAAAGAGCCTACCACAGGTGGGCTTTTGGCGCAACTGAGGGCAGCCGATGTCATGCAGCGGCGTGTCGAAACTCTATCGGCGCAGATGAATCTGGAGGAAGCCGTGCAAGCCTTTTCCCACTCCCAGCATCGCAACTTCCCAGTGGTAGAGAAGGGCAAACTAGTTGGCATCATCACCCAGAAAGATTTAGCGGACATTGCTAAGGAGCGTTTAGGTGGTAAGAAAACAGTCCGTGAACTCATGACACCAGAACCCGTGACGGTGCATCCTACTGATACACTGGCTCACGTTCTTCATCTGCTCAATCGTTATAACCTTAGCTGTTTGCCTGTTACCGAAGGTCGAAAGCTGGTTGGGATTATTACGCGCAGTGATATTATCCGAGCAGAAGCCGACCATTTCAATGGTGAGATGGAAGCGGTGGGACCCAAGCCTGCTCCCAGCTATGTCGTTTACCAAACTCGCGCTCCAGCCACAGGAAAAGGACGGTTACTGGTACCGCTGTCGCACCCGGACACGGCTGCAACATTAGTGCAAATGGCGGCTGCGATCGCCAAAGAGCGCGATTACGAACTAGAATTACTCCACGTCATGGTAGTGCCGCGCAACCAACCTCCAGCCGAGACAGCCGTGCGAACCCCTACAGCGCGTCGCTTGCTACGTCAGGCTCAAAGGCTTGCCCAAGCATGGCATCTTCCCATCCACACCCAGATCCGAGTGGCACATGAAGTCTCCGGTGCAATTCTAGAAACTGTAAAAGAGCGGCATATTGACTTAGTCCTCATGGGTTGGAAAGGTAGTACTTCTACTCCAGGGCGGGTGTTCAGCCGAGTTGTGGACACGGTAATTCGGCAAGCCGCTTGTGAGGTTGTCTTGGCTAAATTGAATGAGAAAAGAACCTTCAACCGTTGGTTGGTGCCAATGGCAGGCGGTCCCAATGCCAGTGAAGCGGTTCGGCTCTTGCCTGCTCTTGTATTGCTTAGTCAAAAACCTGAAATCAAACTCTGTCAAGTTTTCCAGCCTAGTGAACCTGCACCTGACACAGCCGTACTGGAACAATCTGTCCGCTTTCTCAAGCCGAGAGTCAGCGCCAGGGTAAGTGCTACACCAGTCCGCGCCCATTCTGTTCCTGAAGCTGTCATCTCGCTGGCTCAACACAATCGTAGTGATGCGATTATCCTGGGAGCTAGCCGCGATCGGCTACTTCAACAAGCTATAAAAGGGAACATTCCAGAAACTATTTCTCGCAACAGTGATTGTACAGTCATTTTAGTACGAAGTGCATAAAAAGCTGTCAGCTGTTAGCCGTCAGCTGTCAGCCAACAGCCAAGAAATTAACCCTTCCGCTGATAGCTGATAACTGATAGCTGATAGCTGATAGCTGATAGTTAGATAAAAGGGATATTCTATGCGACTTCTATTAGTTGAAGATGAGCCAGATTTAGGTGCAGCAATTAAACAAGTTCTGCACCATGAAGCTTATGTAGTGGACTGGTTCCTCGATGGAACTCAGGCATGGAACTATCTGGAGAGCGCGTGGACTGAGTACTCTATGGCAATTATCGATTGGATGCTGCCTGGATTATCGGGATTAGAGTTATGCAAACGGCTGCGACGTGAGGGTAGTCCTCTACCCGTATTAATGCTAACGGCTAAAGACCGACTGGAAGAAAAGATTATTGGACTCGATGGCGGGGCAGATGATTATCTGGTCAAACCGTTTAAAATGCTGGAACTACTAGCCCGGTTACGGGCATTGCGGCGACGAGCGCCCCAATACCAACTCAGACAGCTTCAAGTCGGCAACCTAACTCTAGATTATGGCACTCATGCGGTTTCTCGCAAGCATCTTAATGGAGAGCAAGAGGTCATTTCTCTGACCGCCAAGGAATTTCAACTGCTGGAATACTTGATGAAACATCCTGATCAGGTTGTCACTCGCGACCAGCTCATAAATCAGCTTTGGGAAATTGGTGCAGAACCCGTTAGCAATGTCGTAGCTGCACAGATTCGTTTACTCAGGCGCAAGCTAGGAGAAGACAATAATAATTCTGCGATCGAAACGATTTATGGTATGGGCTATCGCCTTAATGCTAATCGTTTATAGAGGCAGAAGACTCTTATGAAGGAGAAGTAAATGGAACAAAATCCACTTTTCTCCCGAAGTCGATGGCGGTTGGCTGGTTGGTATGCCGGAGTAATGGGTTGCATTCTAGGTCTATGTGGTTTGGGGGTTTATCATGTGGTTGCTCTTGCTAACCGCGAAACGATAGATCGCGGGCTGGAATCAGTAGCTAACGCACTCCACGACAGCATTGAACCTGTCTTGCAGCAACCCGGACACTTACAGCGGATTGCCCGAGAACTATCCTTTGAACTGTGTTTAACCCACACCGACTGCTTGCCCAGAACAGCACGTACTTTACCGCCCATTCCCAAAGTGAGCGAATCAGTCAGTTATTACATGCGCTTGGTGGATAACGCTGGAAGACCAATCGCCTTCGCAGGTAAGCAGCCTGAACGATTAGCAATTACCTCAGTATCTCAGCATTGGCAAACGCTTGCAGACCGCCAAGGTATGCAGTATCGTCAAATTTCCTTACCATTGCACAGTCAGAATCATCTGTGGGGCTATCTGCAAATGGGGCGAAGTCTCAGTGACTTAGACGAGCACCTAGCGGCTTTGAGGATAACATTGTTGCTGGGATGGCCCGTTGCCATGCTCTTAATTGCCACTTCGAGTTGGTGGTTGGCTGGAAAAGCAATGCAGCCTGTTTATCAGTCTTATCAACAGATGCAACAGTTCACTGCCGATGCTGCCCATGAGTTTCGCACGCCTTTAGCTGCGATGGAGTCTACGATTGAAGCTGCCATCAGGCTGTACGGACAGTCTCAGGAGTTGCCCCAATCTGCGTTTGAAAGTCAGGGATTTTTAGGAGTGCTTCAGCGCCAGATTGCTAGACTTTCTCAATTAGTAGGGGATTTGCTCCTGTTGACCCGAATCGATCGGCAAGAATTGACGGGAGAACCAGTAACTTGCTGCCTGAACGATTTAGTTAGCGATTTAGTTGAGGAACTGGCATTTCTGGCGATTGAGGCTGGGGTGACGCTCTCAATGCAGATGCTCTCACAAGAACCTTTGTACGTTCGGGGAAATGAAGAACAGCTTTATCGACTCATTTCTAATTTAATGGTTAATGCTATCCAATCAACCCCACCTGAAGGAAAAGTTACAGTTGTTCTAGATCAAAGTGAGGAGTATGCCTTAATTCAAGTCCAAGATACAGGGATTGGCATTGCCCCAGAAGACCTGTCTCAGATTTTTGACCGCTTCTATCGAGTCCATAAAGACCGTTCTCGCCAGACTGGGGGGTCGGGATTGGGTTTGGCGATCGCACAGGCAATTGCTAGAACCCATCATGGCAGTATTCAAGTTCAAAGTCAGCTAAATAATGGTAGTACTTTTACTGTGCGACTGCCCATCTCATCAGAAACTAAAGAGTGCGGGTAAACTTTCGGCGCATGTGCCTCAAAAACAAATCAAGTGATTAGCTGTCAGTAATCAGCTCGGGACTTAGACAGATTTCAAGCCCAAACAAAGCCCAAAGCCGCTTTGTAAGCTAAGAATACGTTTCTATTGCAGTTCAACCACTCCACAAAACGGAAAGACATACAGTTATACCAAATCCGGGTTGACTACCCCCTTTATCAGGAAGGATAATTTCCCTCAATGCGATCTGCGCTTCTCCCAAGGGGAGACGCCAAGGGCGAACGCAGCAGCGCTAGGCTAACGCCTCGCTTCGCTAACGCTATCGCTAACTGGAGACATGGTCAAAAAAGCACATCTCCAACCTTACCTGACAAGCAGCGAACTGTAGTCCCGCTACTTCGGTTGCTCAGATCGAGTGGAATCACGTCGTTGGCATCTACTGTGGTTAGTGTCTCAACAATGGACAATCCAGCAAGCATCTCTTGCCGTGGGATTGAACTATGATTACGCCAAGGACATAGTCAAGGCATTGATTGGTTCAACTTAGTTTTAGAGTCTTTTGCCAATTGGATTACCGAAGATAGTGAAAGTATAAAGTATCTTGTTCGGGGCCGCGGAGTGGGGATTATTCTGCTCAACTCGCTACTCAGAAAATCACCGTTGAGTAACTCTCTACTGTCAATACTAATCCTTGGGTGAAACGAGAATGAAACTAGAAAATTTATCAACAGAAACTCTAGATAAAATTAAATCAGTGAGGTGGGACAGGATTATTGAAAAGCACGAAGGTTCAGAGGATTGGAAGTCGGTTCTGAGCTACTACGAACCAGAGTTCCTAACAGATTTCGG
Organism: Allocoleopsis sp.; assembly: GCF_036703385.1. NCBI lineage: Bacteria > Bacillati > Cyanobacteriota > Cyanophyceae > Coleofasciculales > Coleofasciculaceae > Allocoleopsis > Allocoleopsis sp. The sequence continues at coordinate 14,247 of NZ_DATNPA010000387.1, forward strand.
CAAAACTCAGGTTAATCGAAGCACTGTTGCGAAAGGACTTATGAACAACACCAGTGAAATTGCGAAAACCGATTCCTTGCAAAGCGCATGATTGCGCTGCCTCAGTTTTGGGAGAGTACTTCGGGAAGGACTGAGCGCTCTTCGTAGCCTGCCGTAGGCAATCAGTCCAACCAAATGGCTATAGAATTGAGTCAAGTAAGCAAACTCATGTCTTAAGCTTTTATGGTGAAAGTCTTGCGGTGTAAGGCTTTCAAATTTTGCTCTGGCGAGAGTGACAGAAGAGCGATATCTCGTGTCTACCGCGTTTGGACAGTTCTCTTCCTCGCTAGCTTGACCCTGTGCTTGTGGTTGGGGCATCCTCTCCTGAGAATTGGGCAGGTGAGCGTCGTGGAGGTAGCAACAGCTCAATCTCCTGCTCCAGCGCAGCTAGTACAGCAAGGTCTGGAATTTTACCAAGCTGGCGACGTTCAAGGTGCAATTAAGTCCTGGCAAACCGCTCTAAGTGCTTATCAAGAGCGTAACAGTCATTCTCTTGAGGAAGTGAATGTCCGCAAGTATCTGGCAAGAGCGTACCAACAAGTCAGCCAGTTGACTCAAGCGATCGCACAACTGGAGCAAGTCATCGCCTACTATCGTAAGATTAACGAGCCTGTAACGGTAGGACGAATGCTTACAGAACAGGCTCAGCTCTACAGTAGCTTGGGACAGCACAGACGGGCGATCGCTATTTTGTGCGGTAAAAATCACTCCCATGTAGCCTGTAGTCCGGATAGTGCCCTGGAAATTGCCCGCCACCACTCAGATAGCTTAGGAGAAGTAGTCGCTTGGGGCAGTCTGGGTAATGCTCATCGTCTTCAAGGTGAGTACGACCAAGCGATTCAAGATTTTGAACGCAGCTTAGAAATTGGTAAGCGCATTGGTGATCGAACTTACTTGGTATCTACCCTGAATGGTTTAGCCAATACCTACGCGAGTTTCGCTAAGCGCAACGAGCGTCGTACCCAATTTGCCAGATCCTCAGGCGATAAGAAAGCTGCCCAAAAATTCCAGCAGGATGCACTTAGTAATGATAAGCAGGCCGTGCAGTATTTTGAGAGTAGCCTAGAGCTGGCTCGTACCCAGAATGATCGATCAAGTGAACTGCGATCGCTACTGGGTCTGCTTAAGCTTTATCATCGCCAAGGTCGCGACGAGCGAACGGTTGTCAACACTACACTACAACAAGCGGTGGTCGTCTTAGAACAGTTGCCCGATTCTCGCGATAAAGCTTACGGGGCAATCCAACTCGCTAATCTTCTACAACTCGTCACCCAAAAGAGTGAGTTGGTGAACATAAATCCAGCAACTCAATGTCTAGACTCAGAGGTATTACCCAAGTCTATTGAACTACTGAATCAAGCAATTGCGATCGCTCAACGCCTACGAGCTCGAGAAGCTGAATCGTTTGCCAAAGGTAGGTTGGGACACGTTTATGAATGTCGCAAGGACTATCAACAGGCAATGAATCTCACCCAACAGGCGCTCATTGCTGCTGTGGCTGACGAGAGCCTTTACTTGTGGGCGTGGCAGGCGGGACGCTTATTTAAAGCGCAAGGTCGGGTGAATGAGGCAATTGATTTCTATGAAAAATCTGTCCTCAGCCTTCAAAGTATCCGCAGTGACCTCGCCTTGCAGCAGCGAGATTTTCAGTTTGACTTTCGGGACAATGTTGAACCCGTCTATCGAGAGGCGATCGAGTTACGCTTGGAGCAAAACTCGCAGTTGGCAGGGGAATCAGATATTCAACAAAACCTGAAGTCTGTACTAACAACTGTGGATGAATTGCGCTTAGCAGAACTGCAAAATTATTTAGGGGATGATTGTGCCTTAGCACCCGTTGATAAATCGGTGGCACTGGTGGGTAAAAACACCGCTGTCTTTAGTTCGATTGTTTTGAAAGACCGCCTTGCTATCATTCTTTCTCTGCCTGACGGGGATAAGTCATTTAAGTCACGATTAGCTTGGATACCTGTCAAGAGTCAAGAACTCCGAGATATCATCAATGACCTGCGACTCAACCTGGAAAAACGCTCAGATCTTGTAAACAGGTTTAGCGCCAGAAGTCAACAGGTGTATGACTGGTTTATTCGTCCGTTTCTTTCTGATTTAGAACGAGAGAAAATTGAAACCTTAGTGTTTATCCACGATGGAATTTTACGAAGTGTTCCAATGGCAGCGCTGTTTGATGGCAAGCAATTCCTGGTTGAGAAGTATGCGATCGCCAACACTCCAGCACTAACTTTGACCAATCCCACGCCGTTAAATTCCCAAGGGATACGAGTGTTAGCTTTTGGTTTGACAGAGCCAGCTACTGTCGAGACTGCCGCAGGACCAGCATTTTTTGAGCCGCTATCTAGAGTCGAGTCAGAACTCAAGAGCGTCACCAGTATCATGTCTGGCAGTAAAGAGCTACTAGATAAAGAGTTTACGCCCGATCGCTTGCAACAAGAATTAGAAAAAAATGCTTACCCAGTGATTCACTTGGCAACTCACGGCAAGTTTGGAATTGATGCCAGGGAAACATTCTTAGTAACTGGAAATAAAGTTGGAGAAATTCACCAAAAATCTGCTAC
>NZ_DATNPA010000388.1:0-4127 GCF_036703385.1 Allocoleopsis sp.
GACTGATCTGGCTCAGCTTGAACAGGTCAAAGCCCTTGCCCAAAAAGCCCTGGACTACTTTGGTCGAGTGGATGCCCTCGTCAATAATGCCGGTTATGGGCAGATGGGTCCAGTAGAACTCATTTCACCCGAAGATGCACAGCGGCAGTTTGCGGTTAATTTTCATGGGCCGTTAGTCTTAAGTCAAGCTTTAATCCCCACCCTGCGCGACCAAGGGGGTGGACGAATTATCAACGTGTCCTCTCTCGGTGGTCGGGTGCCCTTTCCGGCTGGGGGGATGTATAGCCCTTCTAAATTTGCCTTGGAAGCGCTGAGTGATGTCATGCGCATGGAGTTAGGGGCATTCAATATCAAAGTCAGCGTGATTGAACCCGGCCCCGTAACGACAGACTTTTTTAGTGTGGCTGGCGATAAGGTTGATCTGAATATACCGGAGTCAGGACGAAAACTCTATCGTGCAGCGATCGAGGGCATTAAAGACATCGAACAGCAAACGGCACGTCTGGCCTGGACTTCAGAACGGGTAGCCGATGTGATCATTCGAGCCCTCACCTCGCGCCATCCCCGTCCCCGCTACGTAGCGGCAACGGGTGGCAAGATGATGCTGTTTTTGATGACAAAATTCCTACCCACTCCGCTCGTAGACCTGTTCTGGAAGCGCTTCTACAAAATTGACCAAGTGGAAAAAGAATGGAAAAGTTCTGCCCAAAGGGTAAGGTAGAGAACCAACTGAAATGTTGGAAGTTGATAACTTTATAAAGGTTCAGAACTCTTGACTAAAGAAGCCTGAAGTTTAAAGGATGAAGGATGAAGTGGGGATTTATCAGTACAGGCCGGACTACGTCCCGCTAGGCTAACGCCCTGACTTCTATGATGCAAAGTGAAAAGGCGAAGAAAAATAAATTCGACTCGCTATTCAAGCCCCATGCCTGACCGGAGCCTAGCCCTCGCAGGTTGGGGAATTTCATACTTCATACTTCAGCCTTTAGCCTTGAGTTGACATTCAACCCATACTCATTTATGGACTTATTAGAGTACCAAGCGAAAGAATTATTTCGCCAGATTGGCATCCCTGTTTTGCCGTCTCAACGCATCGACCATCCTACCGACCTCAAGCGCTTAGAAATTCCCTATCCAGTCGTACTCAAGTCTCAGGTGCCTACGGGGGGAAGGGGTAGAGCTGGTGGTATCCGCTTTGTGGAAAATACCATTGATGCGATCGCAGCGGCAAGGTCTATTTTCAACCTTCCTATTCTCGGTTGCTATCCCCAAGTCCTGCTAGCCGAATCTCGCTACGATGCTGAGCAGGAATTATACCTTGCCGTCATCCTCGACTATGCCCTTGGGCGTCCTGTTCTGTTAGGGTCTCGCCAAGGAGGCATCGACGTAGTGGGCGTGATGGCTCATATGCAAAAGGTTGTGGTGGAGCAAGAATTCTCCTCGTTTTACGCACGGCGTCTAGCCCTAAAAATGGGACTTCAGGGACAGCTGATCGAATCGGTGAGTGGAATTATACAAAAGATGTACCAGCTATTTCTCCAAAAAGATCTAGACTTGGTCGAGATTAATCCCCTGGCCATTAATTCTAGAAGTGAGGTGATGGCCTTGGATGGCAAAATCTCGGCAAACGACAGCGCCCTCGGACGCCATGCCGAGTTGGCAACCTTAGCATCCAGTATGCCTGAGAGCTACCCTAACCGCGTGTCTGACCTCAACTGGACGGACACAGAAGGTAACATTGGCATTCTCTGTAACGACACTTGTCTAGCAGCAGCAACGTTAGATTTGGTTTACCAGGAACAAGGAAAACCAGCCAGTTGCCTGATTTTAGACGGATATGCCAGCTGGGATGTGCAAGCCACTTCTTCTCCCGTACAACAACTGCAAAGTGCCCTCAAGCAAATAACAGAAGCTAAAGGGATTAAAGTTATCTTAGTCAACATCCTGAGCAGTGGTAGCGCCAGTGAACAAGTGGCTCAGGTCATTGCCAACTATCTAGTTTCTAAATGGGGGGAAGGGTCTGTGCTAAAGGCAGCAGACCAAGCAGAAAGACCAATGGGGCTGACGTCTCGTTCTCATCGCGTTCACCATAATGGTACCCACACTCTCTCTAAGCAATCTGTATCCCTGACTCAGCTGCCTCACTTTGTTATCCGTATCGTGGGTGGGAAAATTGACTCCGCTAAAGAGCGTCTGGCAACGATACCCGTACATTGGATGGATAACTTGGACGAGGCGGTAGCGCAAGCGATTTCTCTTGCCAACTCTAAGGTTAGGCCATCCTGATCCAAGACCCAAAACGTAGAGGAGAGGAAGAAGAGGGGGGCTTACCTGGATTAGCCCTTATTACCTTTTTTCCTCAAGTGATCAGCAACCTAGGATGAATCTGTATAAGATTAGTATTCTGATTGTCTTGAGTAGGTTGATTCTCTTCCTCTCTTTGCTCTAAAGTTATGCTCCCCTGGGAAGAGTTAGCTGCTGCAAGTTAAGCTCAATCCAGCAGCTACACTTCTTGAACCAGAGAGCTAATATGAACTTGACCTCACAAAGCCAAGTCCTGGAACAGGACAGTACACCATCGCTGAGCTCCTATTACGCCCTTCCCATGAAAGTCAATGGTACGAAGGTAGCCGCTGGGGCTTTTGAGAAGCTCAATCCAGCCTCTACACCACTTTTACATCAAGCGACTATCAACTTGACACCAGGCAGCAAAGTTTTGGTTCAAGGTATCACGCAACCCTTAGGTTCTTACTACACTGCTCGCATGAAAGCCTATGGCACAAATGTAGTGGCTGGGGTGAGTGCAGGTCAAGGAGGGCAAGAGCTTCATGGTATTCCCGTATTTGACCTGGTAGAGCAGGCGCTGCCAAAGACGGGACCGATTGAAGCAACGGTTATTTTTGTGGAATCCTACCGAGCTCTGGATGCCGCACTCGAAGCGATGGACGCGGATATCCGACTGATTATTCTCGTTACGGATGGTGTTCCTCCTCTAGACATGGTTCGCCTTTTGCGGAAAGCAGAAGCCACGGGGACTCTGATTGTGGGGCCGAGTAGTTCTGGTATCATTGTGCCCGGAAAATTTTTGCTGGGTACTCAGGAGAGTGAATTTTATACACCCGGACCCGTTGGGCTGATTGCGCGTGCTGGTGCCCTTGCCTATGAAGTGGCTCTAGCGTTAACCCAAGCAAAATTAGGACAGTCTATTGCGGTTAATCTTGGTAGCGCTGCCATTGTTGGCTCTTCTTTTCGTCAGTGGCTACAGATTTTAGCGATGGATAAAAGTACGGAAGCCATTGTTTTAGTTGATCAGACGGGTGGCCTTAGCGAAGATGCAACCGCTGAATTCATTGCTGAGGCGATTGATAAACCCGTGATTGCTTATGTTGCCGGAAGCTACACACCCTTGGACAGACAAATTAGTGATGCGAGTGCCATTATTGCCGCTCAGCTATCAGGGCCAGTCACGAATGCGAGTACAGCGCAGCACAAAGTGGCAGCGTTTAAGCAAGCGAACATCCCTGTGGCAGAGCGTCCTTCTCAGATTCCTGAGTTGGTGAGAAAGGCACTCAAGAAGAAATAATGATGGCATTTGACATTCCTTCTTTAATCCAGGGATATGCCCAAGGCTACTTCTTGATGGCAGATGAATCGGGTGATTTAGGCTGGTACACCAGTCGCCACCGTGCAATCATTCCCTTGGATGAGCGATTTCGCTATCCTAAATCACTGCGTCGCGTTCTGAATCAGGAGCGTTTTAGCATTGCAATCAATCGCGACTTCAAAAGCGTGATTGCGGGTTGTGCCAATCGAGAATCCACCTGGATTTCTCCTGAACTTCAAGAGATTTATTGGGCTCTTTATAAAGCGGGTTGGGCTTATAGCTTTGAAACGTGGCAAGGTGACCAGTTGGCGGGAGGAATTTTAGGGATTGTGATTGCTGGAGCCTTCATTGGCGAATCCATGTTTTATCAGATTCCTGAAGGCTCAAAGGTGGCGATGGTGAAGTTGGTGGAGCATTTGCGATCGCGAGGCTTTATCCTGTTTGATGCTCAGATGGTCAACCCTCACCTTGTTCGCTTCGGTGCCCAAACCATTAGCGAACAGAACTATCAGGTTTTGTTGCA
>NZ_DATNPA010000389.1:0-14489 GCF_036703385.1 Allocoleopsis sp.
ACCGGAGATTCAGCTACCGAAGTATACCCGCTATAAGCTGGATAACGGGATGGTTGTATATCTTATGGAAGATCATGAACTCCCCTTAGTTGGCGGCACAGCCATGATTCGCACGGGCGAACGCCTCGAACCCGCCGACAAAGTTGGCTTAGCTTCATTGGTTGGGGACGTGATGCGCACTGGCGGTACTACTGCACATACGGGAGATGAACTGAATCAACTTTTAGAACAACGGGCGGCTTCGGTAGAAACGGGTATTGGTTCGACTTCTGGCAATGCCAGCTTCAGTGCCTTAAGCGAAGACTTGGGCACGGTTTTTGATTTATTTGCTGAGGTAATAAAGACGCCAGCGTTTGCTCAGGAAAAACTGGATTTAGCCAAAAAACAAGAGGCGGGACAAATTGCCCGTCGCAATGATGACCCCAATGGAATTGCGGGTCGTGAATTTCAGAAACTGATTTACGGTAAAGATAGCCCATACGCCCGCACGGTGGAGTATCAGACGCTCAACAAGATTTCCCGTGAGGATTTGGTGGCCTTTTACCAGCAATATGTCCATCCTGAAAATATGATTTTGGGCATCATCGGGGATTTTGATTCAGCCAAGATGCGATCGCTGATTCAGGAGAAATTTGGCAACTGGAAACCCGGCTCTAAAGCACCACAAATCACTGTGCCCTCTGCCACCCAGGAAAAGCAGGGGGGTGTCTTTTTCGTCAATCAGCCCCAACTCACCCAGAGTTATGTTCAGATCGGGCATATCGGCGGTGAACTCAACAGCCCTGATTATCCGGCGCTGGATGTGTTAAATCAGGTAATGAATGGTTTTGGTGGGCGTTTATTTAATGAAGTGCGATCGCGCCAAGGTCTGTCATACTCTGTCTATGGATTTTGGAGCCCTCGTTACGACTTTCCGGGTACATTTGTAGCTGGAGGACAGACGCGATCGGATGCAACTGTACCCTTTGTTAAAGCCATCCGCGCCGAAATCGAGAAACTGCGCACAGCACCGATAACAGCAGAAGAGCTTGCCTCTGCCAAAGATCAGGTTCTCAACTCCTTTGTGTTCAATTTCCAAGACCCCAACCAAACTCTATCGCGGCTGATGCGTTACGAATACTACGGCTACCCAGAGGATTTCCTCTTCCGTTATCAGCGCGGTGTCAAAGCGACAACGATTGAGGATGTCCAGCGGGTTGCCCAAAAATACCTGCAACCAGATAAACTCGTCACGCTAGTGGTGGGTAATGCTTCTGCAATTCAGCCACCTCTCACGAATCTTTCGGCCAATGTAACCTCTTTAGATATCACTATTCCAGGGGCAAAAAGCAGCTAATGCTGAGCTTGGAAGAAGTTTAAAGGGTGGTTGCTGCGGCAATCGCCCGTGACCAAGGACTGGTCAATCAAACGAAGTTTAATTTGTACTATTTATTCAGTTGCTTAAAATTAGACGATATCGGAAGTTGCTAGTTTATATACTGATCGGTCTGATTCTATTTATTTTAGGTTCAGGGCTACTTGTCTATTATCAATTTATACACGGTGCCGAACATTTCAGTAAAACTAACTATGAAACTTATATTAAATATTCTTTTAATCAGCCGCAGGATTATCCTTTAAATCAATCGGTTTCACCTCAACTCTATCATCCCATAGGGACGTGGATAGGACGAGTTATCTTACCACAAAAAGAACAACGCGATACAGTAAAGGGCGTCCTGTTTGAAGTCCATCATACAGATTCTGAGCATCAGGATTTAGTAGGAAATATCGTAAAGTTGAAGTGGAGTAACGAACCCAAGGTGCAAGCTTATCTCAAAGCTGTAACCAAAGATGTCCATTTCAGTACACAGACACAAGAAAGTAAAAACCAAGGAAACTTGCATCCTGATCGCCTCAATAATTGGCTGCATGTTGACCCATTAGAGTCTCTAGCAGGCGCAAGACCTGATGATAATGTGATAGTGATGTTGCCAGAGCCAATTGTAGTAGAAGAAAAAAGCAGCGAGCGCCCGACGCTCATCCTGACACAAGAACCGATACAAATTACTGGGCGCTTTTATGGCTTAGTTACGATTGTCTCACCAACAACCAAGGGAAGCGATAAGTTCCGAGTACGTCATTTTAATCCAACGTCCAAGCAATTTGATGGTGTTGAAGAAACAATTCGCCTTCCCAAAGTTCCAGCTGATCGCCGGGGAGTTTTTCGTTCCACTAACAAAAATATAGAAAAATCTCCCCTCAATCCAACGGGTTGGTACATTTACGGTGCTAAAGATGCAGATGGGATTTTTGTAGCGCAAGCGATCGCACCCCGTACCCTATTTCGTCTCCAACCCGATGAAGTGCTGTTAGGGAAGAAAGCAGGAATCTCTTACTTTAACAAAAAGTATTGGAAAGATACAGAAGCTCAAAAAGGCATAGCGAAAACAATTCTCCTCGATCCAACAACGCAACAAATTAATGAATCGATATCTCATTGGCGAGAGGGTGATCGGGCAATTGTCCTGCATACCTTTGGCGGAATTGGTGGGAAAAAAGCGGAACCTACGCCGCTAGGTGTGGTTACAGGTCATTTTGTCTATGGATTAGCGCATGTCGTGCGCGAACCACTGACCCAGGAACTACGCTTTGATATTGAGTACCTACAAGTTTACGCCCATAACCCCGATGGCATTGTTGCCGGGAAAAACCATTGGTCAAGTTATATGGGCGATTTGCAGCGCGGTTGGCTGGGAAATCGCCCCGTTTCCGATGTTCTGGTCAAATTGGATGCGGTAACCGAAGATTACGACTTTGACGGTATCAAACTGTCACCCTGGAACGAATTGACGCGTCAACTAGAAATCATGATGGCGCGTTACCGGATTGGAGATGGTACGGGTGCTGCGATCGTGAACCCAGCGACTTCTTGTGTTCAGGATTCCAACCAAGCGCTGTACGTAACCATTAAAAGGATCGAAGCGACAATCCAATCTAATCCCCGCATTCAAGATTGGTTACAGCGTCACCCCGATCATGCTCAAACTCGACGCTTTCAGAGATTAGTGAAGTTGGGGCGATCGCTAGAGCGTCAATTAGTACCCCTAGGAATTGTGCGCTCTGATTGGCAAGAAAATGCTCAACCTTTGGCAGGTACTCGCCCTCCGCTTGATTCCCTTAGTAATTTCTTCGCTGCCCTAACAACTTGGCGAACAGTACTGCCACGTCGGGCACACGATGAAATTGCTGCAATTTTTCTCAAGCATGGCGCGTCTGTCTGGTTAATCCGCACGAATCAGGTTGGTGGATTCGATCCAGACATTAAGCCGCGTGCCCCAACTGCACTATTAGGTCATCGCACCCATTGAATTTAAGACTAGATAATGGGGAAAAAGGTAATCGAGAAGTTCTCTTTCCACCAATTACCTTTTTCCCCATTACCGAAATTTCAGTTACGATGACGCCCTTTAGAATCACATGCTTTAGTCCAACAGCGTTCTAAGAGTTTCACTCTATAGAGATACGCGAATAGACGCGGATTGAGTATAAGTTTAGTTTTAGTACTCAAGACAGGCTGGTTAAGAAATTGCCACAAAGGGAATTTGAGCTTGGTGTCTTTTGAAGCCATAGGAGGAAAATCTTAGAGAAGCGTTGTGAGATACATTCCCACCCTCTATTAGGCGTACCAATCAAGGGCTGGTTCGTTAACCTTGGCACATTGCTTGGTGAACTTTCCTGGTGAGGATTACGGAACATTGGAACAGTTTTCTGCCAATCTCAGTAGTTTCCCGGAAAAAGGAGAAGTTCTACTGTTCGACTTGGCAGTGTGTCAACTTACCTAATAGGTATTTTATGTACAAACTCTTAAGTCTAACGAGGGATGGGAAACCGCGCCAAGAGAGAGATGTGAATCTTAACGGAAACCTCGAACACCCTAAGGATGAAGTTTTGTTATGGAATCTCAACTTGAGCCAGGTAAGCCTAGTGGATTGCTGGTTGCAGCGGGTATCCTGATTGGTGCAGGTTTGTTGGCAGGATTCGTTGATGGAATCTTATTCCACGAAATCCTCCAGTGGCATCACATGGTAACGAGCGTTCGTCCAGCAACAAATCTCTCTAATCTCCAAGCCAATACTTTAGGAGATGGTCTTTTTCATTTAGGCACCTGGACTCTAACAGTCATCGGTATTGTGTTGCTCTGGCGTGCTGGTGGGCGTAGCGATGTACCCTGGTCACCCAAAATCTTTGGCGGGTCTTTACTCCTGGGTGCGGGTTTATTTGACTGTATTGAAGGTCTCATCGATCACCAAATTCTAGGAATTCATCACGTTAAACCAGGACCAAATCAGTTAGCTTGGGATATCGGCTTTCTGACCTTAGGTGCCATCCTTGCTCTAGTCGGCTGGATTATATTGCAAAACGGACAAAAGAAAGCTTCGAGCCAAGCTTAACACTAAGCTATTTCACATCGAATTGGCATACCGTAAGCAGCCAGGATTCTCTCCACATTCGAGTTTACCATTTTGACTTTTGATTTATGACTCTCTTACCCACGAGTCCGTTCTAATAAAATCATCATTAATAAACTTAATAAAACCCGTATTTCTTCCTGTTCACTGAGTTGATTAAGCTGCTTAATAGTAAACGTTCGGGAAAAGAATGAAGGTTGCTTTTCTAAGCTCATCACAACCGTTTCATCTGCACGAGTCACTAAAAAAGCGGGATTGAATACAAAACCGCTGAATATCCCTAAGAGCGGAATCTCACCAAATAATCCATCCATGACTTTGACCCAGGGATTTTTTTCCCGAATTGTCATGACAACTGTGTCGCCGTCAAAAATGTCGTATTGCCCTTTCCACAGCGATTTTAACCCTCGTCTTTTCACTGAACCAAAGGGGATGCCGTTGGATGAGGCAAAGTTATAACGAGCCGAAAAGTCAATGATGCGATCAGCCTTGATAGAGTACAAAGGGTTTGTCTGTTGCCTGCAATTGCTGCTTGCACATTGGAATCAGAACCAACAAGCAGTTTAAATGCACGAATAAAATGTGTGGTTGGCTTGGAGATGCCAATTTGAATGGCGCAAAAATGATTGAACTTTGGGGCTGTTCTCTAAACCAGCCTAGAGGCTCGCAACTGTTGTCTTGTGCAATAGAACCAGGGCTGTCACGCTTTTAAATTGCTTGTTGAGACGGACGCGGGGACGCGGGGAGGGAGACACACAGAGGAGTTGACGGTTCGTTCCCTAACTAAACAATATGCAAATTAAATGCACAACAGCTTACCTCTCATCCCCATCTGTAACTGGCTTGCCTTTATGCGCAGCCAATCAGGTGGGGTAGTTTACCTTTGGTTATTAGCGCCAGTGTTTGTGCTGTTGGCGTTGGTATTGGCATTATTGTTTGCGCCGTTGGCATTGGTGTTGGTACGCGTGTTTGCGCCGTTAGCGTTGGTATTAGCGTTATTGTTTACGCCGTTGGCGTTGGTATTAGTGCCCGTGTTTGTGCCGTTAGCATTGGTATTAGCGTTATTGTTTGCGCCGCTGGCATTGGTGCTAGTGTTTGTCCTGTTGGCGTTGGTATTAGCGCCCGTGTTTGTCCGGTTCGGGGCGACATCCCTAGTGGGGCTACCCGTAAAAGTGAAGGTTCTACTATTGGGGGTAGTATTAGCCGTAGGAGTAGTAGCCCCAGGATTAGTAGCCGCAGGGTTTGGAGCTGCATTGGTTGCTCTATTCCCGCTACCAGAACCATCATCTGCTCTACACAGATTCTCTAAATTGAGGGTTGCACCTTGTTGAGTTCGCATATAACAAAAAGGACTACCCTTGCCTGATTTTTGCACAGCAGGAGAACCAGATGCTTCAGACAAAGGACGACTCAAGACAGCCTGAGGGAAAGATACAATTACGGCAGCAGCAGACAGAGCCGCGCTTAACTTAAGGAGTTTTAGCATAGATTTAGCAGATATTTTAGAAGACTACCCTCTACCCTAAAAATCTACGTTAATAAGAACATATCGCTGTAGGAAGATTCAGCCCTCAGCAAAAGGTAGAAGTTTAAAAATGCTTCAAGCAAGAGCAGTGTAGAAGAGTCCACTTGTAGATTATGGATACAGGGCATCACCCGTCGTGGGGTCAAAAGCAAACAACTGGTTAAGGTCGAATTGGATGCCAATGCGATCGCCCGGATGCCCACGCCAATCAGAAGGAGCCACAACATCTAACAACACCTCCGACTCTGGTAGACACCCACGAACTAACGTCTCCCGCCCCAACGGTTCAACCACACTCACCTCCATCCTCAACTCCCCTCTGCTCTCGGCGTCTTCTGTACCTTTGGGGTTGGTGAACTCCACATATTCCGGGCGAATCCCCAAATCCACAGTTTGCGCCGGAACTAATGGCAACCTGATCTGAAGCTCACTGGGACAAGGCAAAAACTGACCCCCCACCTGAAACCCCTCACCCGTATAGATGGTGCGAAAAACATTCATCGGAGGATTGCCCAAGAACATCGCCACCATACGGTTCGCGGGTTTAGCATATATCGCTTGGGGTTCACCGATTTGTTGAATCCGACCGCGATCGAGCACCACAATCTGGTCTGCGAGGGTCATTGCCTCCACCTGATCGTGAGTCACATAAATCGTCGTGATGCCCAATTGTTGGTGTAACTGCTTTAATTGAACTCTCGTATCATCCCGTAACTGAGCATCCAGATTCGAGAGCGGTTCATCTAGAAGGAAAACCTTCGGTTCCCGTGCGATCGCTCTTCCGAGTGCCACGCGCTGCTGTTGTCCCCCAGATAGCTGCTTGGGTTTACGATCCAACAGATGAAATATATCGAGCGATCGCGCCACCTTCTCCACCTGTCTCTCAATCGTTGCCTTATCGGCTTTCCGCATCCGCAATCCGAAGGAGAGATTCTCAGCTACCGTCATGTGAGGGTAGAGGGCGTAGTTTTGAAACACCATTGCCACATCCCGTTGCCGTGCCGGGACATGATTGACTAAAACATCGCCAATATAGAGATTGCCATTACTCACGGATTCCAGACCTGCGATCGTCCGCAGAATCGTGGATTTGCCGCAACCCGATGGCCCCACTAATACCCAAAATTGCCCATCTGGTACCTCAAAGGTGATGTTCTCAATTGCCAGCACATTCTCAAATTGGCGTGTAATCTCTTCTAATTGAACATTTGCCATTGGTCGCTGAAAATAACTAAGATAACGGTTTCAGGTAGGGCCCCACGTTGCTCAAAATTACTAATTATTAATTATTAATCGGACTTTAAAAAGGGTACAATCTCCCGCCTAAATCAAAAATTTTAGCGGTATCGACTTCAGTGGTGCTGTCGTTGTTCTCACTAAAAGTAATTCCGAATTCTGGCTTCTCAATTCCCAATTCAGTTGACACAGCCTTTAACTTTACCATATATAAAGCCAACCGTAAAATTACGGTTATAAGTTTTATAAAAAAGCTGTTTCAATTCCGTAATTCCACGGAGATAAGTATTTAAAAACAGTGGTAACAATAAAGGAGCAAATTCACGTTATATAGAGGACGCAACAGCGTTCTCGATGAAGGGTTCTGGGGGACAATTGTATGGAGCATCAAAATGTCAGTCAAAAGCCAACTCAATCAGCAGCTGAGCCTCAAACAGGGAATGGAGAGGGAGAGGAGATGTCTACGGAGATTTCTGCATCCCTTCCTCCCCTACCTCAAGAAGCTTCCCGTGTTAACGAACAAGAGCATACCCATTTGCCACCTGTACCCTTGAGCGCTTTTCCAATCAACTGGTCTCTTGAGAGGAAGACTATGGTGATGCTGGGACTAGCATCACTGATTCTGGTCAGTCTCAATCTTCTATTTTACCGGAGTTTTATCAAGCAAAAAGAAACATCGGATCGGGTAAATCGAAGCCAGCAAATCCTTCAGAAGTTGGAAAATGTCCGTTCTTCAGTTACGAATGCTGAAACCGGTCAACGAGGTTATTTGCTTACAGGACAAGAGTCTTACTTAGAGCCGTACAACCGTGCTGTCAGAGCAATTGCTCCGCAAATATCCCTGCTAAAAACATTAATGGTTGCGGACTCTGGGCAACAGCAGCAGCTTTCTATCCTTGAACCCTTAATAGCACAAAAGTTTGCTGAACTTCAGGAAACGATTGAGCTGAGGAAAAACAGAGGGTTTGAAGCCGCGACGCAGGTGGTTCTGACCAATCAAGGAAAAGAACTTATGGATCAACTGCGCCAAGTACTCCAGCAGATGCAAAGTCAAGAATATGAGCAGCTAAAAACTTGGTTAAAGGCGAAACAGGAGGAAGCCCAAAGAGTGCAGTTGATATTCTTATTCGGCATAATACTAAATCTGGTCGGGTTTTATCTGGTGTATCGCGCCATCCAGGGGGAGATGAGGGAACGCAGACAAGCTGAAATGTCATTTATAAAGTTGAATGAAGAGCTAGAAGCCAGAGTACTAGAGCGAACCGCTGACCTGAAAGAAGCAAACGCCAATTTGTTGTATTCTAATCAGGAACTAGAGCAGTTTGCCTATGTAGCTTCCCACGACTTGCAAGAGCCACTAAGGGCGGTCAATAGCTATGCACAGCTTCTAGCTCGCAAATATCAGGGCAACCTTGATGCTAAAGCTGATAAGTACCTCGGTTACATCATGGAAGGAGCCACTCGAATGCAGCAGTTAATCAATGACCTGCTTGAGTTTTCACGGGTGGGGACGCGGGGTAAAGAGTTGAAGCCAACGGCTTGTGATAGGGTACTGAATCAGGTTTTGGATAATTTAAAAGTTGCGATCGCAGAAAGCCAAGCCGTCGTGACTTATGACTCCCTGCCTACTGTGTTAGGAGACGAAACACAACTAATTCAGTTGTTCCAAAATCTGATCAGCAATGCCATGAAGTTTCGTCGAGAGGAACCTCCACACATCCATATCTCGGCAGTGCCAGGGAAAACCGAATGGGTCTTTTCTGTCCGTGATAATGGCATTGGCATGGAGCCAGAATACTTTGATCGCATCTTTGTGATTTTTCAGCGTCTCCATTCCCGTGCGGAATATCCCGGCACTGGCATTGGTCTAGCCGTGTGTAAAAAGATTGTGGAACGTCATGGGGGACGTATTTGGGTAGAGTCCACGCCAGGAGTCGGTACAACCTTTCACTTTACTGTTGTGCGTTTCTAGGACATCAACCCCTTAGAGATTGAGACGCCAATTCGATTTATGAAATTGTAATTCTATCCTCTCCATGAACATTAACACTTCTATTAGACCCGTTGATATTCTGCTTGTAGAAGACTCTCCCAGTGATGCCGATCTCACGGAAGAAGCGCTGAGTGACGGTAAGGTACTCAATAAGTTGCACTGGGTGGAAGATGGTGTAGAGGCTCTCGCTTTCCTGCGTCGGCAGGGAAAATATGCCAATGCACCCCGTCCCGATTTGATATTACTTGACCTCAACTTGCCCAAAAAAGATGGTCGGGAGGTTCTGGCGGAAATCAAGGCAGACGCCCGCCTCAAACTCATTCCCGTAATTGTTCTCACCACCTCAGCCGCTGAACGAGATATTCTCAAGACTTACGAGTTGAATGCGAACTGTTACGTCACCAAGCCAATCGACTTAGAGCAGTTTATCTCTGTCGTGAAGTTGATCGAAGAGTTCTGGCTAGCCTTGGTTAAACTGCCATCAGAGTAAAAAATATGGACAGTACCTCCTCACGCCGCCATGCGGCTACCGCTAACGCTATCAACATCCTGCTTGTAGAGGATAATCCAGCTGATGCTGACCTACTTGGTGAAATTCTCGAAGAAGCTGACGAGATTGAGTGGTCGCTGGTGCATGTTGAACGGCTGAAAGATGCGCTGCAATCCCTGCACGAACAAGACTTTGATGTGGTTCTGTTGGATCTATCGCTACCGGATAAACAAGGATTGCCTACGATCGCACAAACCCATGAGGCGGCACCGGATTTACCCATTGTGGTACTCACTGGACTGAGTGATAAAGTCATTGCCCTAGAAGCCTTGCGACAGGGAGCACAAGACTATCTCGTTAAAGGCAAGATTGATACTTATACCTTGGTTCGGGCGATTCGTTATGCGATCGAGCGAGCTCACACCCTGAAGAAGCTGCGCCAGAGTGAAGAGCAGTTGCAGCGACTCAATGAAGAACTCGAACGCCGAGTTGCAGAGCAAACCGATGAGTTAAGGCAAAAAAATCAGTCCCTGCAAAGTGAAATTAGCGAACGTCAGCGCTTAGAAGAGGAACTTCGTCATGCTCTGGCTAAAGAAAAAGAACTCAGCGATCTCAAATCTCGCATTATCTCTGTAGTCTCTCATGAGTATCGCACCCCATTGGCGACCATCCTCTCCTCTACAGAATTACTTGAACACTACGGTCATAACTGGCAAGAGGAGAAAAAGCAGCTTCATTTCCACCGGATTGAAAGCTCGGTTCATCATCTGACTCGGTTGGTGAATGATGTGCTGATGTTCAGCAAAGCAGAGGCGGGAAAACTGGAGTTTAATCCGGTAGAGCTGGATGTCGTGGAGTTTTGCCGCGATTTGGTAGAAGAGTTACAACTACCCGCACAAAATCAGCACAGTATCAACCTCAGATGTCTGGGTACCCACCTGGACGTGTATCTGGATGAAAAACTGCTACGGCAAATCCTGAGCAATTTATTGTCCAATGCACTCAAATATTCTCCCGATGGAGGTAAAATCCAGTTTGACCTAATTTTTGATCAGAATACTGTAACGTTCCGCATCCAAGATGAAGGGATTGGCATTCCCGCAAAAGATCAACCTCAGTTGTTTGATACGTTCTACCGCAGTAGTAATGTCGGTACAATCTCTGGAACAGGTTTAGGATTAGCGATTGTTAAACGGTGTGTAGATATCCACAGGGGTCAGATTGTGGTGGAGAGTGAAGAGGGAGTTGGGACAACATTTACGGTTATTCTACCCTTGAACATCGAGATAGACCTCTACGTTTACGGTTATTCTAGCCTTGAAAATTGAGAAGGTTTGCTGTCTTCGCTTTATACCAAGTTGTATTCATACGTAACACATTCATGTTCTGTGCGTCCCCGCGTCTGTCTCGACTACTAGGTTTGAACGCAACTTCGTATTAGTGGGCTACCAAACTTGAGATGAATCATCACGAAACAATGGCACAACTCAGAGAGGCTATGCTCTCAGCTCAGACATTGGGTGAGCTGTACGCTCTAATGGAAGTTTACTCCTATCAGGAGTTTATGCAAATCTACAACCAGTTGCAGCCCAAGCAACAGGAAAAAATGAAGGCTATTTGCGATCGCGACAGTCAAATCCAACTAGCGGCTATCCCCAGCGTCAAAAGTTTATCCCTTGAAAAAGATTCTGAGAAATTCCAGAAAAACTCCTGACTCACAGCTAATCGCTAAAACGAACCACAGAGACTCAGAGAACACAGAGAAACAGAGGAGAGGATTTCACTAATCATTTAGACTGGCTATATAGCTTAATATGAGTTAATAGCGATTCGATATTAACGAATAGGAAGAAAATTGTTGTTCTGGTATAACGGTCAGCTGATTTGTAGCAGTACGCTGGAATTAGCGATTGATGACCCTGGTTTACTGTATGGTGCCACTGTTTTTACAACGCTGCGAGTTTATCAGCAGTCGTTGAAGCATCCACTGACAAATTGGCAGCATCATTGCGATCGCCTAATCTCCAGTTTACAAAGGTTCGGTTGGCAACAGCCTGATTGGCAACGATTGCGCCGTGGGGCAGAGCAATTAAGTGCGTCTTATCCCGTTCTCAGAATCACGATTTTCTCAGATGGGCGGGAGTGGATCATCGGGCGTTCCCTTCCCTCTGACTTAGCACAACGGCAACAACAGGGCATCACGGCATGGGTGGCAGACGCCCCTGACTATCAAAGATCGCTGGCTGCTCACAAGACAGGGAACTATCTCTCAGCTTGGCTGGCTGGACAGGCAGCGCGGGAGTTGGGGGCGGCTGAGGCGGTTTTAGTGGATGCTACGGGGAGTTGGTTGGAGACGAGTACGGGTAATCTATGGGGCTGGCAAGAGGGATGCTGGTGGACGCCACCCTTAGCAGCGGGGATTTTACCGGGAGTCGTGCGATCGCAACTCATTCCCTGGCTTCAGGCACAGGATTACCCGGTTCAAGAAGCCCCTTGGGATCGGGAACGGGTGTTGAAATTTGAAGCGATCGCTTACACCAACAGCGTGATGGAAGTGATTCCGATCCATACTGTCCTGACTTCCTCCCAGTCTCTCACCTACAAGCCCTTTCACCCGATGCTGGAGCCATTGCGGAGTTTGTGGCGACAACACCATGAACATCTATCCTAGGGATGAAGACATCGTTACTAGACTGACTATACATGGTTTTCATCCCACATTAGGGAGTTAGACATATTACCATAAAGAAGGCCATTAAAAGAGTAAGAAGTTATTATTGACACAATTTCGCCAACTAATCCTGAGAGACGTTAACATTAGTTAATATTAAGAAACCAATTCGACGTTCCGACATCCTAAGCCTTAGGAGGTAAGTAAGTAGTGAATAAGAAGTGGAGAAACGCAGGGCTATATGCGCTACTCGCCATAGTAGTCATTGCATTAGGGACAGCATTTTTAGATAAACCCTCCCAAAGCCGGGAGACTTGGAAATATAGTAGGCTGATACAAGAAGTTCAAGACAACAAAATTGAAACAGTTAAACTGAGTGCTGATCGCACCAGAGCGCTGGTTACGTCTCAGGACGGTAAGCAAGTCTTGGTTAACTTACCCAATGATCCACAGCTGATTAGCATCCTCGCTGATAAAGGTGTAGACATTTCAGTTCTGCCCCAAAGCGATGAAAGCTTTTGGTTTAGAGCATTAAGCAGCCTCTTCTTCCCAGTCCTTCTGTTAGTAGGATTGTTTTTCTTGCTGCGCCGTGCTCAGAATGGCCCCGGTTCTCAAGCGATGAACTTTGGTAAATCCAGAGCTAGAGTGCAGATGGAGCCTCAAACTCAGGTGACCTTTGGCGATGTCGCAGGGATTGACCAAGCCAAGCTGGAACTCAATGAAGTTGTTGACTTCCTCAAAAATGCCGATCGCTTCACTGCTGTTGGAGCCAAAATTCCCAAAGGTGTGCTGTTGGTTGGCCCTCCGGGAACAGGTAAAACTCTCCTCGCTCGTGCGGTTGCAGGTGAAGCTGGCGTACCCTTCTTCTCCATCTCTGGTTCTGAGTTTGTCGAGATGTTTGTGGGTGTCGGTGCCTCTCGTGTGCGTGACTTGTTCGAGCAAGCAAAGACCAATGCTCCTTGTATCGTGTTCATCGATGAAATTGATGCCGTTGGTCGTCAGCGGGGTGCTGGTTTAGGCGGCGGTAACGATGAGCGGGAGCAAACCCTCAACCAGTTGCTCACGGAGATGGATGGTTTCGAGGGCAATACCGGCATTATCATTATTGCCGCTACGAACCGCCCTGATGTTTTGGATGCCGCTTTGTTGCGTCCCGGTCGATTTGACCGTCAGGTGGTTGTAGACCGCCCGGACTATGCGGGACGTTTGGAAATTCTCAGAGTTCATGCTCGCGGTAAGACGCTGGCGAAGGATGTGGACTTAGAGAAAATTGCGCGTCGTACCCCTGGTTTCACCGGTGCGGATTTATCCAACCTACTGAACGAAGCCGCAATTTTAGCCGCACGACGCAACCTCACCGAAATCTCAATGGATGAGGTGAATGATGCGATCGATCGCGTATTAGCAGGGCCCGAAAAGAAAGACCGCGTCATGAGCGAGAAGCGCAAGACGCTGGTTGCTTACCACGAAGCGGGTCACGCTTTAGTCGGTGCCTTGATGCCGGATTACGACCCCGTGCAGAAGATTAGTATTATCCCTCGCGGTCGTGCGGGTGGTTTGACTTGGTTCACACCCAGTGAAGACCGGATGGATACGGGTTTATATTCCCGCTCTTACCTGCAAAACCAAATGGCAGTCGCGTTAGGCGGTCGCCTTGCTGAAGAGATTATCTTTGGTGAAGAAGAAGTCACCACGGGTGCTTCCAACGACTTACAACAAGTCACTCGCGTAGCACGGCAAATGGTGACTCGCTTCGGCATGAGCGAGCGCTTGGGTCCTGTCGCCCTAGGTCGCCAGAATGGCAATATGTTCTTGGGTCGGGAAATTGCCTCAGACCGGGATTTCTCGGATACAACAGCGGCTACCATTGATGAAGAAGTGCGCAGGCTGGTGGATGAAGCCTACCAACGTGCTAAGACTGTCTTACTCGGCAACAAGCATATCCTTGACAAATTAGCCGATATGCTGATTGAGAAAGAAACAGTGGATGCAGATGAACTGCAAGAACTGTTAGCCAATAATGATGTTCGGATTGCTGCTATAGCCTAGGCAGACGTGAGAGGGACTTGAAAGTAGGGTTCCTCTGGCTTAGTTCTTAATTTCGTCATGGCAATCACTCATAG